>JACDDU010000004.1:300000-382856 GCA_013816845.1 Gammaproteobacteria bacterium | reverse complement strand
TAAGTGATCGTGTCCTGTCTCCATTCCTCTTTTAAAATGACGCATCGACCAGGCGTCAATGATAGCTTCGTAAAATTGTGAATCTTGAATGGCAGCGTTTAAGTTATGATCTTTATCGCAGGATGCTGCTGCATAAACATGAAACGTGTCGGGTACAATACAAAACTGATCAGCTTTCGCGTGGGTGAGTAATTTTTCTGGATACACTGCGCCAGATTGATGCACATGTAAATCAGCGCCCTTTGGCATCGCTTTAAGAAAGTGATTAAGTAGTTCAGAATTTTTTTTGATTTGAGCGAAATACTGTGTTGCATAAATTTCTTCGGGAGACTCTGCAAAAAGAGAAGTGTTGCCTAAGTAAACGAAAATAAAAACGATGAATAAGCATGAATATCTTTTCAAATGCCACCTCATTTTGTTCTAATTTTGAGAGAGGATAGCAACTCTGAATGAAACTGTCATGGGTTAAGTAAAGAAAAAAACTAGGTTGATTTAAACAAGTGCAACATCAACCTAGTTTAAGCGAAATTAATTTTGTTGGATTCCAGCAACTAACCAATTGGCGTCGTTACTTTCTTTTTGTAAGTTCCAAGTTTCATTGAGGTTTTCTGGCATAGCATTTTCAGCTTCACGGATTTTACCCGTAAACTGTACACTGGCTGTGATTAATGTTGTATTACCATGAATCGTCATCTGTTGTTCAGTGTTAACATCCAGCACGTGAGCCTCAAGAGAAATAACTTCAGTGTAATTCGGTTCATTGCCGCGTTCTTGTAATTGTAACTGAATTTCCGCAAAGACTTGTGGCGCGGTAAATTGCCGTAAGTCATTTGTATTTTTTTGATCATAAGCGGCTTGGAGGCGGATAAATATTGCTTTGGCTTCGCGAATAAATGCTTCACTATCAAAATTACTGGGTAAGCTTGAAACCCCTTGTCGTTGTCCAAACCAATGCTCTTGTTGGGCTTCCCGTTGTTGTGTGGTTTGCGTATTTTGATTATTGAGATTTAAATGTTGTAAAGGTTGAGACGCATTCGGATTGCGTAGGCGCCTGACTAAGCCAATGATCAGAAAAACAACCGCTGCAACAACAATCCAAGAAAGGAATGCAGTACCAAGTCCATTACCCATAAATAGACTTGCAAGCATAGCACCAGCTGCGAGTCCCATCATCGGTCCAAGAAATCGACGTAAGGGATTGGTTGCGCTTTGACCCATCGCGCTAGGTTGAGCACGCGAAAAATTGCTGGTTGAGCGTTGCATGCCAAAACTTCTACCGCCACCAAAACGTTTTGCTTCCGCATCCGTCCAAACTAAAGCGAGCGCAGTAATGGTCACTAAGATTAAAGTGATAATTGATCTCACAATTTTTTCCCTTTATTGATATAGTTCGACTGACAATACTAGCTTAGAATGAGTTTTTTCTCTAGATAAACACGCTCATTTAGTGTATCTTTTTTTTCCAACACTGCGGGAATCGTTCAAAACCTTTGACCTGACACATTTTCAAGGTAAACTGCAGTGTAAAAATTAATTTGAAAATGTATCTCGGAAATTGGATTGTTAGAGGCATTATGAAAAATCTATTTACTCAACACCCACATTCTCTGGGCGAAAGCTATTTCGTTCACTTCAAATTTGCCTGTGTGTTTGGCTTCAAAATGATGTTGGGCGGTTTCGCCTGCCTTCTCCATAGCATTTTCCCTTTTTTATTTCCGAAAACCGCTAGTAATATTTTAATTTCACTCATGCAAGAATTTGTTGAGCGCACGTCACGACCTGATGCCCGCGTCATTAACTTGACAGATGAAATCAAACGTAAAGTATCTTAAACACTTATTGACAAAGGTGAGACCGATTACTCGCTGAGGCGTTGGTTGCAATGAAGGAACATTTTCACTTAGACTAGATTATTAAATTGCCCGTCCCTATTTGAAATTGTGGTCACCGGAAGGCATCAAGTGCATTGTAGAAATTTCTGTTCTATTCTCTGCAGTTTCATGATTTTTGTCAGTCCTGTCTTGTTAACAGGCTGTTTAGTGGGACCCAACTTTCAACCACCACCTTCCCCAGCGACTCATCGATACACTGATGAAAGATTACCAGAACATACGGTTGCTACACCGAGTTTAGGTAAAGCAGGTATCGTGCAACATTTTAAACCGGGGCGTGATATTCCTCATGAATGGTGGGGTTTATTTCAATCAAAATCATTAGATCAATTGGTTCGACTAAGTTTAAAAAATAGTCCTAATCTCGCTGCAGCGAAAGCCGCGCTCGCGCAAGCACGCGAGAATTTGCTGAGTCAAATTGGCACGACACTTTTCCCTAGCGTTGATTTGCAAGGTTTTGGACAACGTCAACGGTTTTCAGATGATACGATTGGTTTTAATCAAGGCAGTATTTTTAATTTATTTAATGTGCAAGCCAATGTTTCTTATACGCTCGATTTATTTGGCGGCGCAAGACGTGCTGTTGAAGCATATGGCGCACAGGTTGATTATCAACAATATCAATTGATTGGTGCCTATCTTGCGTTAACAGCCAATGTTGTGACGACTGCAATCACCGTTGCTTCCTTCAAAGCTCAAATTGCTGCAACTTTGGATTTATTACGTGCGCAAGAAGTCACGTTAAATATTTTAACTAAGCAATTCGATTTAGGCGGAATTTCAAGAACTCAAGTTTATACGCAAGAAACTTTAGTCAACCAGACGCGAGCATCATTGCCCTCTTTACAAAAACGCTTAGCCCAATCCAAGCATGCACTCGCGGCGCTAGTCGGTGTATTACCAAGCTGCAAGTTACCGGAGCTTGAATTAAGCGAGCTGACTTTACCTGCGAATCTGCCGGTTGTTTTACCTTCACGATTAGTGCGTATGCGACCTGACATCCAAGCTTCTGAAGCGCTTCTGCACGCAGCAAGTGCTCAAATCGGTGTGGCGACAGCTAATCTTTTACCGCAAGTCACATTAAGTGGTTACTATGGTTGGACCGCCATGACCGCCAGTGGATTGTTTGATCCGGCTAATCATGTTTGGAGTGTCATGAGTTCTTTCTTGCAGCCGGTTTTTCGCGGTGGCGCTTTACAAGCGCAAAGACGCGCGGCCATTGATGCTTGCCAGCAAGCATTCCAGCAATATAGACAAACTGTGTTGCAAGCTTTTCAAAATGTGGCGGATAGTTTGCAAGCGATTGAGACAGACGGAAGAATTTTGAAAGCGCAAAGAACCGCTGAAATTGCAGCACGCAATTCGCTAACACTCGCACAATCTCAGTATCGTTTGGGTGGAGCAAGCTATATCGTTTTATTAAATGCGCAGCAACAATATCAGCAAACCCGAATTACTCGGATTCAAGCCCAAACCAATCGATACAATGACACTGCTGGATTGCTACAAGCATTGGGTGGCGGGTGGTGGAATTATCCGAGAACAGCATGTCAGAGCCAGCGTTGTATTGTTAAGCGGACCAATGTAAAGACGAGAGGCGGCGCTTATGGATAAAGCAAAAATTAAAAGACCCATGAAAATCATGCTCATTTGCTTAGCAGTACTTTTCGGGGGGATATTCATTTATAAATTGGTCATGCATATCCTCTTCATGCTTTTCATGAGTAGTTATGTCCCCAAGGCAACAGTATCAACAGCTAAAGCTGACTTTGCGCTTTGGCAATCAACCGAACAAGCTGTAGCGAGTTTACGGAGTATTCGTGGTGTTAATGTCACTACTGAATTGGCAGGAATGGTAAAAACAATTTATTTCTCACCCGGCGCCGATGTGGAAGCGGGTGCGGTTTTAGTTCAATTAAGGGCTGATTCGGATATTGCTCAGTTGCAAGCATTACAAGCAAGCGCTGAGCTTGCTAAAATTAATTTTGAGCGAGATAAAGCTCAGTATGCGGTACAAGCAGTAAGTAAAGCGGCTGTCGATACGGATGCTGCGAATTTAAAGAATTTAACTGCGCAAGTTGCTCAACAACAAGCTATCGTTAACAAAAAAACGATTCGCGCTCCTTTTGCTGGGCGCGTTGGTGTTTCCTTAATTAATCCCGGACAATTTATCAGTCCAGGAGACAAAATTGTCAGTTTGCAAACCTTCGATCCCATCTATGCAGATTTTAATTTTCCTCAGCAAATTCTGCCACGTTTAAAGTTGAATCAAGAAATTACTTATAAAACGGATAGTTTTCCTAACCGTTCGTTTAAAGGGAAAATTACCACCATTGATCCCGCAATTGATACAGCAACTCGTAATGTTTTGATTGAAGCAACGCTTGCTAATCCTTCTAAAGAATTAGTTCCGGGGATGTTTGGTAGAGTAGAAGTTATTGTAGGAACGGCAAAAGAATATATTACCGTGCCAGTTACGGCTGTTGCGTTTAATCCTTACGGTGAAGTTATTTTTCTTGTGCGAGATGGAAAAGATAAAAAAGGAAAAAAGATTTTAACTGCACATCAGGTTTTTGTGACAACGGGTGAAACGCGGGGTAACGAAGTCAAAGTGCTCAAGGGTTTGCAAAAGGGTGATCTGGTTGTCACGACTGGCCAATTGCAGTTAAAAAATGGGATGCAAGTAGAAATTAATAATACGATTAAGCCTACTAGTGTTGGTTCTCAAGTCGATGAAACTGAAGGTTAGTCATGAATTTTACTGATCTTTTTATTAAACGTCCTGTCCTTGCTACCGTCATAAGTTTGATGATTTTAGCCTTAGGAATTCGTTCTTTAGGTCCATTACCCGTTCGTCAATATCCTTTCACTCAAAATGCAGTGGTTACGGTCTCAACAGTGTATACCGGTGCAGATCCTTCAGTTGTTGCAGGTTTTATCACAACCCCACTTGAACATTCTATCGCGCAAGCAAGCGGTATTGATTATATGACATCAAGCAGTACTGAAAATGTCAGTACAATTACAATCAATCTCAAACTCAATTATGACCCTAATTATGCTTTGGCTGATATTAGCAGCAAAGTTAATGCCGTCTTAAATCAACTCCCTAAGCAATCCCAAGTGCCTGTGATTCGCATTGCGATTGGTGAAACGATTGATGCCCTCTATATTGGATTTTACAGTGATATTTTAGCAACAAATCAAATTACCGATTATTTAACGCGCGTGGTACAACCAAAGTTACAAGCTATCAATGGCGTGCAAAATGCAGAAATTTTAGGGTCCAGGCAATTTGCTATGCGAATTTGGTTGGATATGGACAAACTGGCTGGGTTTGGATTGACTGCAAGCGATATTGCCCTCGCTTTGGCTACCAATGATGTGGTCTCTGCAGTAGGACGAACAGAGGGTAATTTAATTACAGTTAATTTAACGGCCGATACCGGACTTAGTACGGTTGCTCAATTTCGTCAAATGGTGGTAACCGCGAAAGATGGGGCGATAATTCGTTTGCAAGATGTAGCCAAAGTTTCACTAGGTGCAACCAATTATGATACCGCGGTTAGTTTTGATGGTAAAAAAGCAGTCTATATAGGCATTCAAACTGCACCAGCTGCCAATTTGTTAACGGTCATTGCGGATGTTAAAAAGTTACTTCCCATGATTCAGCAAGAATTACCGCAGGGTTTGAATGCTAAATTGGTTTATGACACGACGGAATTTGTGAATAGTGCCATTTACGAAGTGGAGAAATCACTCTTCGAAGCACTGCTTATTGTCACCGTAGTTATTTTTCTCTTTTTAGGTTCTTTGCGATCAGTCATTGTGCCCATTGTCGCCATACCACTCTCTCTCATTGGCACGTTTTTCATGATGCTGTTATTTGGATATTCCATTAATTTGCTAACCTTGCTAGCGCTTGTGCTTGCCATTGGTCTTGTAGTCGATGATGCCATTATTGTTGTAGAAAATGTGCAACGCCACATGGAAGAAGGCATGACTCGGTTAGAAGCTGCTATCCTGGGCGCACGGGAGTTAGCGGGTCCAATTATAGCGATTTCAGTCGT
Organism: Gammaproteobacteria bacterium; assembly: GCA_013816845.1. NCBI lineage: Bacteria > Pseudomonadati > Pseudomonadota > Gammaproteobacteria > Gammaproteobacteria bacterium. Next base: position 376,894 of record JACDDU010000004.1, on the reverse strand, counting down.
GTTAATTGCAGTTTATGTTCCGATTGGTTTCATGGGTGGATTAACAGGTGCACTGTTTACTGAATTTGCTTTTACTTTAGCAGGTGCAGTTGGAATTTCTGCGATTATTGCTTTAACGCTATCACCCATGATGTGTTCGAAATTATTAAAAGTTCCTCATGCGGATGATAAAAGAACTTTCATTGATTATATCGATCGACAGTTCGAACGTTTGCAAGCACGTTATCACAGAGCCCTCCACCGAACCTTAGAAATTCTACCTGTCGTTGCAGTGTTTTCAGTGATCATTTTGCTTAGCATTTATTTTCTTTTTATCTACTCAAAATCTGAATTAGCACCCCAAGAAGATCAGGGTGTTATTATTTCTTCTCTTACAACGCCGCCTAATTCTACCCTGGCTCAAACTCAGATTTATTCAAATCAAGTTTTCAAAATTTATCAAGAATTTCCTGAAACTTGGCGCGTGTTTCAAATTGATGGGTCAGGCGGTTTAAACCAAAGTATCATAGGCATGGGATTAAAACCGTGGGATCAAAGAAGTCGTACTTCTAACGATTTGCAACCGCTTATTCAAGACAAATTAAAAAACATTACAGGTGCCAAAGTCGCAGCCTTTCAATTACCTTCTTTGCCAGGTGCCCGCGGATTTCCCATTCAATATGTCGTGCTGACCACTGATACGTATCAACGTTTGAATGAAGTGACGCAAACAGTTATGGATAAAGCCCAAGCAACGGGCATGTTTATGTTTATTGATACCGATTTAAAGATCGATAAATCGCAAGTTAGTATTTTATTAGATCGTGAGATGACTGCACAATTCGGCTTAACCATGGAAGAAGTTGGGAATGTTTTAGGAAGTGCTTTGAGTGAAGGGTATATTAATTATTTCAATTTTGCAGGTCGTTCTTATCAAGTTATCCCGCAAGTTAAAACTTCGCAACGGTTGAATCCAGAGCAAATTTTAAATTACTATATTCGTACCAAATCAGGTGCGAACATTCCTCTTTCAACGATTGCGACTTTAAAAAAACAAGTTGTTCCTGAAGCGCTCAACCACTTCCAGCAATTAAATTCAGCGACCATCAATGCTGTTTCCATACCGGGCGTTAGTATGAGTGATGTTTTAGCCAAGTTTGATGAAATTGGTAAAGAAGTTTTACCTGAGGGATATACAGTAGATTATGGCGGTGAGCTACGCCAATTTATTCACGAGGGCAGTTCCCTGGTTTTAACTTTTGTTTTTGCCCTCATTATTATTTTCTTATCACTGGCTGCACTATTTGAAAGTTTCCGTGATCCCTTGATCGTATTAATAAGTGTTCCTATGTCAATTTGCGGCGCATTGATATTTATTTGTTTAGGGGTAGGCGGCGCAAGTTTAAATATTTATACAGAAGTGGGTTTAGTTACGCTCATCGGCTTAATCAGTAAGCACGGGATTTTGATTGTACAATTTGCTAATGATTTACAGAAAGACGGTCGAACTAAACGAGAAGCGATTGAACAAGCTGCAAGTATTCGACTTCGTCCGATTTTAATGACCACCGCTGCAATGGTTTTGGGCGTGATTCCTCTTATTTTAGCCTCAGGCGCAGGCGCCGTCAGTCGGTTTCAAATTGGATTAGTCATCGCATCTGGCATTTCAATTGGAACTTTGTTCACTTTATTTGTCGTGCCTGCGATGTATCTTTTTTTAGCGGAAGATCATGCCAGAAAAAAAGCAGATCTTATGGAACCACGGATTGATGAAATTTAAGACCCAGCAGTAAGGTCAACGGTGTCTCTCGCCCCGATACTTAAAAGATGTTAAAATGAATCCCTTATTTTTTCATTTAATTTTTTTATAGAGGAAGGGGTCAAATGATGAAAGTAAAAAACGAAACATTGTTTTCCGGCGTTTCCCCTCAACTTGCAACGCCTAATGATTTAAACGATCAAGGCCGTCGTGCAGTCGCCGAAGCCATTAATCCCCTTGTTGCAGATTGTTTTGCACTTTTTGTGAAAACAAAAAATTATCATTGGCATATGAGCGGTAGTCATTATCGTGATTATCATTTATTGCTTGATGAACAAGCAGGACAAATTTTTGCAATGATTGATATTTTAGCTGAGCGGGTTCGTAAATTAGGCGAAACTACGATTCATTCGGTTAATGAAATCAGCCAATTGCAACAAGTGAAAGATGACAATGAAAAGTTTGTTCCACCCAAAGAAATGATTCGTCGCTTGATGGAAGAAAACAAAGCTTTAGCAAAGCGCATGCGAGCTGCGCACGAAGTTTGTGACAAAGCGAATGATGTTGCTACAGCAAGCTTTCTAGAAGTCTTTATTGATGAAACTGAACGCCGTACGTGGTTCCTGTTTGAAACACAGGCAAGTTAATCTTCAGAAAAGTTGATTAAGCTGGAGGCGTAATTAAAATTTTAAGTTGTTTTGTAGATATTATTACGCTTTCGCTTCATCATCCCTTCAAGCAGCTATACTGGAAAGATAATGACTCAGTTTCACAAGGATTGTGAGCAGGCTGCGAAGCATATTGTCGATACTGTCGGTAAAACTATTGTTTTAGCAATGCCTATCGGTATTGGTAAACCTATCGGTTTTTTAAATGCACTTTATCGCCTCGCTGAAAGTGATGCCTCCATATCTCTCACGATTATCACCGGTTTAACATTGGCCCGACAGCATTTTTCTTCGAAGTTGGAGGAGAGGTTTGTTTTACCCATCCAAGAAAGATTATTAGGCAATTACGAAGATCCACTTTACGAAAAAGCGCGTGTTGAGCAAACGTTGCCTAAAAATATTTCTGTTATTGAGTTTTTTTTAGCACCCGGAAAATACTTACATAATCAGCTCGTTCAACGCCATTATGTTAGTACCAAATATACAAGTGTGATCAAAGATTTACGTTATTATCAAGTTAATGTCATTGCGCAACAAGTGAGTCAGCATGAAGCATATCCCAATGTTGTAAGTTTAAGTAGTAATGCTGATTTATTTACTGAAGTGATGCGCTACATTACGCAGCAAAAGGCAAAAGGACATGCAGTTGCAGCTATAGCTGAAGTGAATCAAAATTTACCTTTTATGCTGGGAGACGCGCTCACTTCAACAGATCAATGGACGGACTTAATTGATACGAAGCAATATCATCATTTGTTTAATTTGCCGCGTGAAGAAATCAATTTACAAGATCACCTCATTGGTCTTTATACGAGTACGCTCATTAAAGACAATAGTTGTTTGCAGATTGGGATCGGGAGATTAGGACTTGCACTCTCCAATGCTTTAATTTTACGTCAGCATGCTAATGAAAACTATCGTCAATTATTGTCTGCACTGGAAATTACCAGTCATTTTAAATCAATTATTGATGAAGTAGGCAATTTAGAATGTTTTGAGCACGGTGTATATGGTTCAACTGAAATGTTAAGTGATGAATATATGCATCTTTATAAAAATAAAATTTTAAAAAAATATGTTTATGAGCATAAAGGATTACAACAGTTATTAAATGAAAATTTAATCCAGGAAAAGTTTACACCGGATATTTTAAATGTTTTGTTAGATGCGGCTATTATTAATGAAAAGTTATCGTCTCAGGATGTAACGTTCTTACAGCGTTTCGGTATCTTTAAACCAACTATTCAATGGATTGATAATACTCTTTTTGTTAATCAGGCCATGCAGATTTCTAATGATTTGTCTGATAGTCATGCAAAAGATAACATAGTCCAATATTGTTTGGGCGAAGAGCTGCAAGGCGGCGTCCTTACTCATGCTGCTTTTTTTCTGGGTAGTAATAATTTTTATGATTTTCTTCATGCACTTCCCGTATCGGAATCACAACGTTTTTGTATGACGGCGGTTAATAAAACCAATGCGTTATCCCTTGATCCTGAGTTATTAAGGGTCCAAAGAAAGGATATGCGTTGCGTTAATACAGGCATGATGGTGACACTAGGCGGGAACATTATTTCTGACGGTTTAGAGAATTATAAAGAAGTAAGTGGCGTTGGCGGTCAGTTTGATTTTATGTATATGGCTTATGAATTGCCTGATGCGAGAGCCATTATTAATTGCCGTAGTACGCGTGAAAAAAACCAGCAAACTGTGAGTAATATTATTTGGGACTATCCAGCTATAACGATTCCCCGCTATCTCCGTGATATTGTTATCACTGAATTTGGTATTGCCGATTGCCGCAGTAAAACAGATCAAGATATTATTAAAAATTTACTTAATATTACTGATTCACGTTTTCAACGACATTTACTTGAACTTGCCAAACGTCACGGGAAGATTGAAGCCAATTATAATATTCCTCAGATCTATCAAAATAATTATTTAAATAAAATACAAACACGGCTTCATCAATTGAAGTTAGATACATTCTTTACTCCTTATCCGTTTGGTTCAGATTTAACGCCGGTTGAGGCTTGTGTTAAAAAGGTTTTGGAGTATCTTAAGCAATGTACCCGTGCGCAATTAGTATGGGGATTTTTTTCAAGTTTTAGCTTAAGACAGTTTAAGAAGTCTCATTCTCTTTTAAGAAATTGTTTAAATCGACTTGAACTAGACGTGCCACAAACTTTGACGGATCTCGTTTATCAAAAAGTATTTATTTATGGTTATTCTAAAACCTGGTCGAAAAATTCAAGTGAGCTGAGATCAAATTTTGCAGACTAGCGCTCAATGTATTAAAATCACCACACAATAATATAATTCACATTCATTTCTCACACTAAGATCACATGAACTTTAAAAACTTGTTCGCAGGCCTAAGCCTTTTTTTAGTATTAATCTCAGCTACTTACGGGCTGCCTACGCTCAATGTGGTTATTAAAGGACTTAAAACCGACGCTTTAGAAAATGCTGTAGCACGCGTTAAAGTTTTAGAAAACAGCTATGGCCCGTTAAATCTGGATAAAATTAATACACTTTATCAGCTTATTCCCAATGAAATTAAAACTGCGATTGAACCTTTTGGTTATTTTCACACCCACATAGAAAATTCAATCCATGCTAAGCGCGGAGAAGAATTTACAGCGACTTATACGGTTACTAAAGGACCGCGTTTAAAAATAACGGACATTGATATCAATATTTCAGGTCCTGGGTCAAATAATCCAGCGATAGTTGATTATTTGCAAAAGCTGCCGTTGCATCGCGGTGATGTTTTTCGTGCTGATTCTTACGAGAAAGTAAAAACAGATTTATTTGCAGTAGCTAATGCTGAAGGATATGTCAAAGCTTATCTTGAAGAAAGTAAAGTACTGATATCCCTTAAAAATAATTCCACTAAAATTATTTTACATTTTCAAACCGGTCCACGGTATTATTTTGGACCCCTTACTTTTTCCGACAATCCCTACAATCAATCATTCTTAGATCGATTTATTGATGTGAAGGAAAATGAACCGTTCTCAAGTGAAAAATTAATTCAATTACAACAATCGCTTTCCACTAGTTTTTACTTCCAACAAGTTTTGGTAACGCCAGATTTTAATCACATCAGTAATAATCGAATTCCAGTGACAGTTTCAGTGACGCCGCCTAAATCACAAAAATATAATTTAGGCATAGGTTACGGTACGTTCACAGGTCCTCGGTTGACTGCGGGTGTAAGTTTACGCCGTTTAACCGATACGGGTCAGCATTTTGATGCACAATTAAAACTTTCCTCGGTGCTTTCAGGACTTGCTGGTAAATATTATATTCCTGGTAAAAATCCTTTAACGGACCAATGGGTGTTGGGTGCTAATTATCAACGTTTTTTACCAGAGAATGGTTCTAGTACGTCTGGTACACTTTCAGCGGGTTACATTAAAAAAACTGAACATTTGCAAACGAGCGCTGATCTTAATTATTTAGTTGAACACTACAAAGTCAACGACACATCAAATGAGCAAAGCCAATTACTTTATCCTAATTTAAATTTAAATTATGTTGACGCTGATGATTTGATCCATCCTCATTCGGGTAAGCTTGTCAATTTTATGTTGCGTGGGGCTTCCAAAACCCTTCTATCCTCAACAAGCTTTATCCAAACTGAGGTTAAAACGAAGTACCTTTTTAGTCCCTTTAATTTTGCACACGTGATTGTTAAGGCTGATTTAGGATATATGGTAGTTAACAACTTAAAAGATTTACCCTTATCAATGCGCTTTTTTGCGGGTGGCTTAAATAGTATCCGTGGTTTTCGGGATAGCAGTATTGGTCCCGGGCGTTATCTCTATACAGGCAGCATTGAATATCAAAATCATATAAAAGATCATTGGAGCGGCGCAATTTTTTACGATGCAGGAACTGCAACCAATCATTTCGGTACCCCCTTGGCGCGCAGCCGCGGTGTTGGAATTATTTATGAATCTATGATTGGCCCGATAAAATTGTATTTGGCTCAAGCGGTTAGTAAACGTAATCAACCTCGCTCGATTGAATTTAGCATAGGGCCTGAATTTTAATGCGCAAACTTATTACAATATTAATGGTTGTGGTCGTCGCCACCTGCGGTGCGGTCTATTTTTTTAGTAGTACGACTTTAGGTCTTAAATCCTTACTGTATGGCATCGATTTCATACTTCCTGGTCAATTGAGGTTTGCTCAAGTTGAAGGAAAATTGGTTTCGCCCATCCGTTTTCAGGGAGTGATTTTTCAAACTAAACAAATGGAGCTTTCTATCGATCAAGTTGATGTGGATTGGTCGCTTCTATCCGTTTTAAAAGACGGCATCACCATCAATCATTTAAATGTGACTGGTTTAAAAGTTTCAGTTAAACAAGATAAAGCGGGGAAAAGCAAAGCCACAGAACCTGGCGCGAGCAATTTATCGTGGTTGAATTGGATTCATTTCAAAAAAGTTCAGTTACAGGATGCACATATCGATGCAGGGCTTGGTAGCATATTGGCAATTAAAAGTTTAGAAATAAATCATCAAACAACTTTATATCAGGCAGTCCTCAAGGGAACGTTCGGAGCATTCCCTCTATCTGCTGACGTTAATGTGGATTATCAAGATAACCAAGTAGCCATTCAAAAAATGGCAGTGAGTTTAGCAAACGCAACAATATTGGGATCAGGTACGATTGGCGAGAAATGGCACATCAAATGGCAAGTTAATATTCCAGAAGTGAATCACATTGTCCCTGTAGCAACAGGCAGCCTCATGACGCAAGGGGAAATAAAAGGGCTTCAAAAAAATCCCACTATCTTAGCTGATTTCCAAAGCAAAGCATTTACCTACCAAAATATTAAATTAGATTATGTTCAGGGTAATATTGTTTCGAACGCACAAACTGAGAAAGCCCAAGCTACTATTATTGCTAAGCAAATTAGTTTTAATGGTTACGGCATTCCGCATGCAACCCTAATAGCAGATGCTCTGAATCTGAAAAACAAAATGATTGTTAATTTAAAATTGAATATAAATGAAAAAAATAAAGCGATTGGTGAGTTGCAACTACCACCATTTGCCCTGATTAATGCACATTCTGCAGTCATTGGGCAATTCCAAGTCCGGTTTGATCAACTTTTAAATTTCATTACCTCGCCCTATATTAGTCAGTTGCAAGGTGTTTTACATAGTGACCTTAAAATTGCGGGTCGTATTAATGCTCCGAAACTAGATGTCAAAGCTACATTGAAAGATGGGCAAGTTCATATTCCAAAATTAAAAATTACGCTAAAAAATATTGAGCTTGATGCGGATTACCAATCTAATCATCCTTTGCAGTTTAAAGGACACTTTATTTCAGGCAACGGTAATGCCGATATTAATGGAAACGTTAATTTAACCCAAGATGGTTTACCCGTAATGATTCATGTACTGGGTAAAGATTTATTATTAGCTAATCTTTCCGAATATAAAGTTATTGTTTCACCCACGTTAACGCTTACTCAAATTGATCATAAAATTGATGTAGCAGGTGAAATTAATATTCCGGAAGCTAAAATTGCACCGAAAGATTACAGCAGCGTTACCACGTTGCCTGATGAAGTCGTTATTGTGGATCAGCAGAAATCGACTGAAACAATGCCAACCAATTTATCACTCAATGTACGCGTTACTTTGGGAGAAAAAATTAAATTTGTTTATCAAAATTTGCATGCTCAATTAAAGGGTAGTGTTTTAATTGCAGAAAAAGCGGGGAGTCCACCAATCGGAACGGGTGAATTATATACTGTCAATGGAAAATATAGTGCGTATGGTCAAGATTTAAAGATTACACAGGGACGATTAATCTATGCTGGCAATGCTTTAACCAATCCAGGTTTAGATATTCGAGCGCTAAAGAAAATGGAAAATATTACGCTTACTGAAGTTAAAAGTCAGTTTAACAGTAGCATGGATTTTAAACCCATTTATCAAGGGGCTGCAGATTTATCAGTTGGCGTTTGGGTTAAAGGGACGTTAGACAAGCCTACAGTGGGTCTTTATTCGGATCCTGTTGGGTTAGATCAGAATGACATACTTTCCTACCTTGTTTTCGGTGTGCCGCGTGCTAAGGTGAAAGATCTCGGTATGCTCGCTCAGCTTAATCATGTTGCATCAGGTTTAAATAGCGGTCCTTCTAAGGTTGCAACGATTACAAATAAAGTGCAAAAGGTTTTTGGCTTAACTGAATTATCCATGGGTAGCGTAGAAACATTTAACGCGGGTGATGGAAAAAAAGAAACAAATACGACGGTTAATATCGAAAAGAAAATTGGTAAAAACTTATCTATTCATTATCGCGTCGGTGTGTTTAATCCAGTATCTGTGCTGAATCTTAAATATCAAATTAACAAACGCTTAGCTATTCAAACAGAAACAAGTAGTTTTGATACGGGTGCGGATTTATTATTCGAATTTGAAAGAGATTGATAATAAAGGGGATGCAATGTGTACTTTATACTCACTGCATCCCCTAATTTTTTTATATTTTAATTAATCTTGAATGCTGTACTTTATCGTGATGTTGTTGTCGATAAACGCGACGGTATTGATCTTCAAATTTGCCTTGCATTTGAAATAATTCGTCTTGGCTAAAGCCATCCCATTGTTGTTTGATTTTTCGCATCATGACTTTCCAAGTTTCTTTAATATTTTCTTTATTCATAAGTGTTCTCCCTTATTTTGTTTTTGCGAAAATTAAAAGCAAAACTGCAAGTGGAACTTGTGAATACGCATTGTGTATCGATGATTACGATGTAAAACAAAACTTATTTTTGTTAGGCAATTTATTTACTGCTCCTATTTAACTTAATGTCATTAAAACAAAATGTCAAGGTAGGAGAAAAAATTAGAATATAAAAAAAATTATTTGGAAAATACGTGAGTCGACTCTTTAGATAATTCTATGTCATGATCAGCATCCTGATGTTGATGATCAACTCTATGATGATGGATATTCTGTTTGGGAGAGTTTAGATGATTAACATTGGGGTGCCGTTTCATCGTAATTTGCTTGGTTAAATTGTTTGCGCGACCACCATGATATGGGTTGCCGAAGATCGTAGGTCCCAATGCATTATAGAATGTAGTAAATTTAGACGCATTGCGCGTCCTATCATGATGTGGAGGAAAAGAGATTTTGGGTGAAGGTGCCATATTCATTAAACGATTGTTATTGGAATCTTGCGATTGAATTTCTGGCTGTGGTTCAATAGGTTTCACCAGTGTTTGTGGACCCACCTGTGCTATCCGAAATGGGTTCGAAGACAAGTCGGGTTGTAAAGTTGAGTCCAACGCAATGGTTGTTTTATCGGGCGCTGCTGACAAACTGGGATTGGCTTGCATCATATCAGCGCGATGGGCTTTATGCATTTTATAATAATTGTAAGCAAATTGACTGACCATCCAAGTTGCACCGATAGCAAGCATCGTAGCAAGGAGGATGAAACCTATCGCCATAGTTGGTGGAAAAAAGGTTAAGGCAATACTCGTATAGGTAAGTGTGGTATAAACAAAGGCACCCGTATATTTTTGTTTATTGGATTTAATTTGTGCTTCTTGTTTGCTAATTGATAATTTAAGTCCTGCTTGTTCAGTTTCTTTAGTTTGGATTAAATCTTTACTTTTATTTATTGAGTCATTCAATGCGTTTCTTTGGTCTCTTAATACGACCAATTCGTTTTCTGTTTTTTCCTTCTCTTTATTTGCCTCGGGATGAGAGTGAAAGTAACCTTTCTCTATTTCTTTTAAAAATGAAGTTAATTCGATAATTTTTTTGTCAAGCTGCCTAAGCTCCATGATTTTTTCATTTACATTTTCCTTTTTAACCAAGTCTTGAATTTCAACTTCTTGTAATTGCACAGTTGATTTTAATTTTTGCAATGTAACATTCTGTGCTTTGACATCTGCTATACCGTAGCCAGCGATAGAAAGACAATCAATTCCAAACCCAATCAGATTAAAAATGATAGAGAGACCGCCAGTAACAACAAAGGCAGAAAAATTAATGCTAAACCAAAGCAACGCATTGGCCATGCGTGGTAAGCGACCTTCCTTGTGAACAACATTTTTAAATCGTTCTGCAATAAGTTTTAGGTAGGGGAGGTTTGCCCTTTTTTCTCTTTCATTTTTTTCTTTGAAAAAGGTGGAATAAAGAATAACACCACAATCAAATAAGAAATCCAGTCCATAGGATAAACCGGCATAACCAGCTATTCGATGAATAAAAGCGATGCCTAAAGCGTTAAGAACAGAGTTTGAATTAAATCCAACTTTATCAAAAGTAGGTCTAAATGGGGCAAATGTTTCTTGAACAATATACCAGTTGATACGTATTTCAGTATATTTGCTGGCGAGTTCGTAATATTTTTTTGTCCTAAATAAATCATCGCCCGCGTCGATGGGCGGTAAGCCTGCTTGGAGGCGGTATTCATTCGATTTCCATAAATCCTTCGCAAGATCTTCTGAGCCATCATAATGCAGGCGGGCAAGTTCAGCGGCAAAACTTTTTTGTAATAAAAGGGCTTGTTCGCCACCTGGCTGAGTGTGATCTATTGCGAGTCTACAAAACATTTCTTTTTGTTTGCGATCAAATGCAAGCTGCGCTTTAGTAGCCTTTACCCACGTCGGATCATCTGGCATCTCCCAAAGGACTGGCATCTCAAAGCCAGCAGTGATTAGCTTCCTTCTAAGGGGCATTGCTACTTCGTACGGAAAAGAGCTTACCAGAGCGGAAAGTTGTTCGGCAGAATAGTTAGTTTCAAAGGTAGTTAAGGCGCCATCCTCAACCTCAAAAGAAAAATAAGGTGCTTCGGGGACCCCTGCATTGTTGTTTTCAGGCGTGTTGGTTTCTTTATAGCTTTCCCGCTTTTTAAGAAAGTCTATTTTATGTTCACAAAAGCCCAAGGGTTTAGTGAACTGTACACTTGCAACACCCTGACGACCAGTGTGGATTGGATTTGCCACTGCAACAATCCTCGATTAGAAGCTAAATAATATTATTTTTATTTTGCCCTTAATTATTATTCTATTGTTTATTTATTAACCTTCTATTAACATCTTGTAAAAACTTTAAAGGCTCATTAAGGTTATTTTAACTTATCGATCTTTGTATTAGGCTGTCAAGAATTTAAATTAGTCATACTAAAATTACGCAAGAAAATGGATATAAATTGCTAAATAGATCAATACGTTATTAAATATCACCAAAAAGAGTGAACTTATGGGAAGAATTTTTGAAAAAAATCTGATTTGGTTGCCGACCTTACTTATTCTTTATAATTTTTGCGCTAACCTTTCCAATGATATTTATTTGCCAAGTATGCCCAAACTGGTCCAGCTTTTTAACAGCACGCCAGCCACTCTTCAGCTGACTATGACTGCCTGGTTTGCAGGCGTTGCCCTACCACAACTCTTCTTCGGCCCACTTACTGATAAAGTGGGTCGCCGACCGGTTATTTTGGGCGGTGGCATCATTTTTATTGTCGCAACCCTTGCATGCATAGCGACGAATAACATGGCGATTTTTATTATTGCGCGATTTTTTCAAGGCGTAGGTGTTTGTAGTTTGAATGTAACAACTTTTAGTATTTTGATTGATCTCTATCAATATAAAGCTCGTATTCAAGTTATGAATAGAATAAATATGTTTGGTACTATGGCGCCGTTAATTGGCCCGGTTATCGGTGGATACGTTTTAACGTATTTTAGTTGGCAAGCAAATTTCTATATTATTTTTGCCATGGGGTTAATTAGTGTCATAGGATTGTGGATAAAGCTACCTGAAAGTAACTTGCAATTGAATCCACAGGCTTTGAATGTTAAACATGTCATGCATAATTATCTTATGCTTACGAAAAACAAAAATTTAATTAGGCATCTTATTCCTTATTGCTTGATTTTAGGTGGATTAGTTGCTTACTTAACAACAGCGCCTTTTATTATTATTAAACAATTAAATATTTCACCTTCAAATTTTGGGTACACGCAACTTCCTGTATTTGGAATGTATATCTTGGGCGCCATGCTATTTAATCGGATTGATAATGATGTGTTTGCACAAAAGGTTACACAAATAGGATTTAAGGTTGTATTATTAAGTTGCTTACTCATGCTTTGTTTAAGTTATTTTTTCGGAAATAATTTATACGTGTTTATTATCCCCATGGTTCTTTATGCACTAGGTTTTAGTTTTTGTTCAGCTCCATTTGTTAATGAAGTAATGGCGAGTGCCCCTCTCATTAAAGGATCGGCAGCTGCTTTTCTTGGTTGTGGCATGGCATTGAGTTGTATGCTTTGCAGTTTTGTTGTCGGTATGATTTATAATGGAAGTATATTTTCCATTGCCATCGTGCTTTCATCCGTATTAATTTTGGCTAGTATTTTTTATTTTTTGCCTGCTTTTTATACTCATCATTTAACCAATGAAACCAATTAGGGTTAGGACTCAGCTTTTTTATTATTTACATAAATTTGTAATAATTTTGTGGTAGAAAAATAATTCACAGCTGCACTCGAAATAAGCGCGAGGGGCATAAGAAGATAGTAAGAAAATTGTTGTAACGGTGTATCTACAGCGAAGTGATAAGATTTGAGAGCATGCTCAAAAGTCTCGCGAGTGATTTCAGCAAGCGCAGTCCCAGAAATTAAAAAAATGATCGGTAAAACAAACTGTGATAGTTTTAATTGCTTTAATTGCTGTGAAAAATTAAGTAAAGATGAATGTAATTCTCTCGCAACGCTATGATTGGCATGCGCGTATAACGCAGCGGAAGGGAGCCAGGCAATGGCAGCTAACGTCGCGGTGAGATAATAACTTGTTAAATAATTGATATGTAAAGCAGCAATTAAAGCATTTAAACCATTAAAGGTTGCAACATACCCGACTAGACTTACCAAAATTCCAATGAATACACCGATAACACAAAGTAGCCATTGTGAGCTGCGTTGCTCATTTGTACTGAAAAAGAAGATGAGCAGAGATTTACGTTTAGCAGCAATGGCGCGCATCGCCGTGAAAGCAATAGCAGCATTTACAAAAACTACGATGCAGCTCATTAAAGCATTAATAAACCCGGGTAAAATTCCAATGTAACCAAAAAAACTTACGCACCCCATGGGAATAGATCCCAAAAGACTAATGAAAATAATAACGATAGTGGTTTTGTCCCATTTTTCAATATCAATTTTAACCAAGGAATAAGTGCCAAGAATTGCATTAGCAAGCGTTGCAATCAGCGCAAATGAAATACTTGTCGCAAGTGTTAGGTAATCGTTAGCAAGCCCGTAATGAGAAATAAAGCGATAACCGTAAGGAAACGTAGCCAGTGCTGCAAGCGTTGCAAGCGTTAGCATAATTAATATCTTGATGTTTATTATTTGAAGACGCATGTGCACACCTTTTTAAGAGGATTTATAATCGGAGGCTATGAGAATTTCAAGCTCGAATTGAGAAATTTTTTTATAGATTATGGTGACATATACTAGCATAAAAAGCCTCTCTTTGCATTGTTTCGTTTTTATAATTGGGGGAGCAATATTACAATTTACCCCTCAGGTCTAACAATGGCATAATAATGCAAGTGTTTTCGTTTTAGGGATGTAGCATGACTTCTTGCGGCGACCTTAAAGTTTTTTTTCCATCCCCACTCTTTATCTCTCAAGCATATTCTGATTTTTTCAGAAAAAAAATTTCCCCCCGACTCTCCTTAATGATGAATCACGTTAATGCACTCATTTTGGATTTAGAAGGATTCTCTTTCATCCCGGAAAGTGAGGTAAGCAATGCTTGATACTTATTTACGTCCTATCTATCAACTTTATTTTTTAGATCCTATTGCACGCATTTTAAAAAAGATTCCACCGTCTATGATTACTTATATGGCGTGCTTAACGGGCATCCTTGTAGCACCGGCGCTTATCGTCAATCGTCCCCTTTTAGCGACCGTTTTACTGCTGATTTCAGGGTTTTTAGATACACTAGACGGTACCATCGCAAGGATAGCTGATTTGACAACAGAAGGGGGCGTGATACTGGATGTGATGTCAGATCGTATTGTTGAGTTTGCAGTTATCGTTGGTCTATTGGCCATCGATCCTGTGCATCGGGGTTTTCTTGCTTTGTTTATGTTGGGAGGCTGTTACTTGTGCATGACGTGTTTTTTCTTAACTGAAGTTTACGCAAAACCAATACGCGAAAAAGCAGCGCATTTTAGTCCGGGATTAATGGAACGTGCAGAAGCATTTGTTTTATTCTTGTTAATGATATGGCTACCGCAGTATTTTGATAAACTTGCGATAGCCTTTACCTTATTGGCTATTCTTACTTGTTATATTCATTTCAAACATCTAGCACGACGTTAAACTAGCAACGGCGGAGACAACCGGATTTATCGACCCGGTCGATACATTCATGATAGTTATTGCAAGGTGGGCAAGTGTACATCCCATTACAATAACGGGTATTGCAAGTTTGACATTGCAATACATCATAGTAACAACTGCCGCATCCGTTATTACTGCAGGGACTACCCATTGGTGTTGCGCAACCACCTAATAAACAAATCAGCATAAGAATTGGAAGTAAACGAATGAACATGGTCATCATCCTTGAATTGGCCAGACAATGATTTGATTATATCATTAATTTGTATGATTTCAGGGTTGAAGCCTTCAAGGTTCTTTACCTAACTTTGGAAATAGGGGTGGTCTTGGCCGCTAAAGTACCCTGTTTTTTATTTAATCGATTAGCGGGTGCAAATAAACTTAATTTAGAAACGGAAGGAATTTGTCCTTCGCGTTGATAATTAGATAGTGTATCTGCCCGGGCATTCCTTTCTAGAGCCGCTACACAAGCTCCAGCTGTTATTTTAGCGATAGGGCTCACGAGCTGTAGTTTGATATGCTTAGCAATGTCTTCATATTTAGCTTGGATGGCAGGTGTTGAGATGTTGTTTTGCAACTCTTCTGCAGCGCGAAATTTCGCAATTTCTGCATCCACTCTCAGCCAAGTCTTTTTAAGTTGAGATTCAGCTTGTTCAATTATTGTACTAAGTTTGCTCTTTTGCTCGGCTGACATGAAAACCTCATTGAAGGTTATTTTCTATTTTAGTAACGTAAGCCTTAAGGGAACGTTAAAAAGGACAAAAATAATAGAGTAGCATAAGGTAAAGAGTGACCATCATATATTGAACTAAAAAGTTACATAAGGATTATCCATGCATTTTAAATTAACTCACGAAGAGAATGATAGGCCAAAAAGTCCCAATGAAACGCCACCCGTGAAAGAACCACCACCAAAAGACCCAACCGATAAGCCCGATCCTACTAAACAATACGTCTAACTTGGATATCTACCCTTAAGATGACCAATCTTTTTTTCATTTTGGCAGCTGTCGCTCTAGTTCTCATGAATGCGTTCTTTGTTGCAGCTGAATTTGGCATGGTCAAACTTAGGCATACTCGGGTAGCTGCCATAAAACGCCTCTATGGGGTCCGTGGACGGGTTTTATTTTATGTACATCAACATCTTGATGCCTATCTTTCCGCTTGCCAGTTAGGCATTACTTTAGCCTCAATCGGATTAGGGTGGGTGGGAGAGCCAGCTTTTGCGCGAGCTTTTACACCCCTGTTTGGATTGATCGGTTTAAAAAATCCTGAATTTGTGAAACTCGGCGCATTTTTTTTAGCCTTTACCTTTATCTCATTCTTACACATTGTGATTGGCGAGCTGATGCCAAAATCGCTCGCTATTCGTCAATCAGAAAAGGTTTCACTGTGGACTGCGCTACCCTTATATGCATTTTATTGGATTATGTATCCTGCCATTTGGGTACTCAACAATTGCGCCAATTTTTTATTGAGACTAACCGGGTTCAATACCGTGCAACGTGGAGAATATTTTTATTCGACAGACGAAATTAAACTTATTTTAAGTACAAGTCATTTGCATGGCGAACTCAGTAAAGATGAAACAGAAATTTTGGAACACACTTTAGAATTTGCCGAATTAAAAGTAACGGAAGTCATGCGACCGCAAGAAGAAATGATTATGTTATCAACCGATCAGACCCTGGATGAAATGTTTAAAATCGCATCACAACATCGTTACAGTCGCTACCCAGTGTTTGATCATCGTAAACAAAAAATTATTGGCATTGTGCATGTTAAAGATTTTTTTGCAGCCCTTTACGATGGAAAAAAAATCACTAACTTAAAACCTTTTTTAAGACCCGTTTTAAAAGTATCACAACGATTACCCGCGCTTGATTTACTCCGTAAATTTCGCGAAGGCATGCCTCACTTCGCTTTGGTTTATAAAAATCGTGAAACCTTGTTAGGTTTTGTAACACTCGATAATTTACTACATATCTTAATTGGCCGGATTAAAGATGAGTTTCACCGTACGCAAGATGATTGGATTTTAAATCCAGATGGAAGTTTAACGGTACGGGGCGACAGTCCTTTATCTTCCTTGGAAAGGGCGCTCGGTATCGAAATTGATTTATCAGCGCATGATCCAGCGCCCGAAACCTTAACCGGACTTATTTTGAATCATTTAGGAAGACTACCTGCGGAAAAGGAAAAAATTGATTTTAAAAAGTTTCGCGTTATTATCTTAAAAGTGAAAGGTTCTCATATTATCAAAGCTAAAATTATTCCCAAGAAAAGTGTAGAACCAAAAACAACATTTGATGTTTTTTAATCACTTAATAATATTTTCTGAGCATTTCGTCGCATTATTTCATTTACATGTTGATGCATCAATGCAAAACCGTGAAAAGATGCAACACTTAAGAATAAAAGTACAAGGTGGGTTTCTGCAATGACTGATGCGGTACGAACGCCTGAAATCGAATAGAAACCGCTTTCATTCAGTCCGATTGCGTCATTTTCTTTAAGTTTAGCGACAGAAGTAATGACAGGTTGACCGTCTTGGATACGAATGTGGCGCACGTCGGCTTTACCTTGAACGATTAAGTATACACTGTCGACTAATTCACCTTCATTAACCACCGTCTCTCCAGCTTCGAAGTGTTTCTCTTTTAAAAGGGAGGCTAGTTCTTCATTTTCTTTATCACTTAACTGGGAAAAGACGCTTTGTTTTCGTAATAAAGCCAGCTTTTGCTTGAGATCAATGTTTTCCATGATTTAACCTCCAGAAAGGTGGCTTACTCTTTAATATTAAGAGAATTTTTGACCAAATGCTAGTCAACTTTTGGGCTTTGAACGAGAATTTATCGCCATCTGCTTGATAAAACGGTTAAATATATTATTAGAAATATTTTGTGAGTAGAAGGGAATGCTTTAGGTATGACCGAATTTTTTAATTTATTAGTTAGTTTTTTAGCGTTAACCGTATTAGAGATTGTACTCGGGATTGATAACCTAGTCTTTCTTGCCATTATTTCGCAACGTGTTGAAAATCATTTACAAAAAAAAGCACGGCAACTGGGTCTTCTCATGGCTTGGGTCACGCGGTTACTTTTGTTAGGCTCAGCAGTTTGGTTAACAAAATTAACGTATCCCATCGTGACTCTGTTTGATTTTTCATTTTCTGGGCGGGATATTTTTCTTATTGCAGGGGGGATGTTTTTAGTTGCGAAGTCAACGCAAGAAATTCATACCGAATTGGAAACAAATAACGAAGCGGATTCAATTCGCCCCATCAAAAGCGGTTTTTATTGGGTCGTGACGCAAATTGCGCTCCTCGATATCATTTTTTCGTTAGATAGTGTTCTCACTGCGATTGGTTTAACGCCGCATTTTTGGTTAATGGCACTTGCGATTACGATTGCCATTATTGTGATGATCTTTTCTAGCGAACCTATATCTCGCTTTATTCATAAACATCCCACTATAAAAATGCTCGCATTGAGCTTTTTAATTTTAATCGGAACAGTTCTTATCGCTGATGGTTTTCACTTTCATATCCCGCGGGAATATATCTACTTTGCCATGGGGTTTTCTGTTTTTGTAGAATCCCTTAATTTAGTTCGTCGTAAAAAAAGAATTAAAGCTAAAAAAACAAAATCAACAAAGGATAAATCTTAAAAGTTTTTTCTAAAAAGGATCAGTGATTAGTCATGTGAATAGCAAATTTTTTTTTATCGAATGACTAGCTACTAACAATTTTACGATTAGACATTAGGAATAATCATGGATACGATTTCTCTTTGGAAAGATACAGCATCAAAACCACCACATTTTTCTTCGTTTTCGGGATCTGTCGATACAGATGTTGTAATTATAGGTGGCGGTATAACGGGTGTAATCACTGCCTATCAACTCATCAAGCAAGGCAAGCAAGTGATTATGTTAGATGCAGGTCTTGTTGGTGATGGAACGACTGCTTATTCAACCGGTAATTTGTATCTACCTGTCCAACCTTATTTACAAAATATTGTCAGTAAATTTAATCTTGAAACTGCGAAGGCGGTCGTTGATTCACGTACTTTTGCTTTAAATCTTATTGAAGCGATTATTAAAGAAGTTAATATTGATTGTCGTTTCGCTCATAGACCTTGGTATTTATATGCAACTGAAGATAAAGAAATAAAACAATTTGACCGTGAAGCAGCTGTTTTCTCGCAGATTGGATTGGACGCTAAAACTGTCCAAACGTTGCCGATTCCAGTCAAATTCAAAAAAGCACTTGTTTTAAAAGATCAAGCACGTTTCAATCCGTATCAATTCGTCATTAAACTTGCCGACTATCTTGCCAAAGCAGGGTGTCAAATTTTTGAAAATAGTCGCGTTTTAGAATATGCTGAAGAAAAAGAACATTGTACCGTCAAAACAAAGGATGGCACGATACGAGCCAAGCAAGTCATCATTGCAACGCACACACCCATCGGTATCAATCCGGTACAAATGTTTACTGCACCTTATCGAAGCTATGTAATGGCGGTTACGCTTAAAAATAATGATTATCCGGAAGGCCATTTTTGGGATTTAAGCGATCCACATCATGCGACTTGTACGCACCCATGGAAAAGCGATGCGCTTGGCTTGTTGATGGTAGCAGGTAGTCATCATAAAACCGGCCAAGAAAAAAATGCAAAAAGTCATTTCGGCGCATTGAAAGCTTATTTAGAAAATCATTATGATGTTGCCGAAACAGCTTATCAATGGTCAGCTCAACATTACCAAGCAGCAGATGATATACCTTACATTGGACTTGCCCATCGTGGCGCGAAAAGAACTTTGATGGCAACGGGTTACTTCGCTGACGGGTTAGTATATGGTGCGCTTGCTGCTGCCATCTTATCTGAGGCTATATCTGGTAATGAAAATATCTGGCGAGAAATTTATAATGCAACTCGAGTAAAACTTGTTGCTTCTCTTCCTTCGTTATTAAAAGAAAATGCTAATGTATTTGCTCAATATTTAAAAGATTATACATTTGGCGAACATGAATCATTAAATGAAATTAAAAATGAAGAAGGTGCTATCGTCAAAATCGCGGGAGAAAAGTGTGCGGTTTATCGTGATCAACATAATAAGTTACATGCGGTCTCTGCGGTGTGTACGCACATGAAAGGTATTGTTCATTGGAATAATGCTGAAAAATCGTGGGATTGTCCCTGCCACGGTAGCCGTTTCGATACAGCGGGCAACGTGTTAGAAGGACCTGCAACCAAAAATCTTGAAAAAAAGACAGTTGCTTAAGGATGATTGAAACTTGGATTGCTGCGCAAACCTGCTAGCTAATCGCTTGGCAGGTAATCCAAGTTTTTTCCGCTCTAATAACTTTATCAGCACGTTGAACCGTTATTAAATAAAATAAAAAAATTCTAACACCCAAGCACATATGAATTGGAAAGTGGAATAACGTTTGGCGTGGAAGTGTAACAACTTTTTCAAGCCAGTTAATGCTTTACTCAATTTACGATAATCGTTCGCAGTCATTTCAATTTTCAAAATATCTAAATGCAAAAAGAGGGGCTTAACCAATTCATTAACTTCATTGGATTTATAGGTGGAATTAGTTTCATCAAGATTTTTTAAATATTGTTTGAGTGAAGTAAGATTATTTTTTAATTTTTTAAGTTCATTTAGCGCAATTTTATTATGACCATACTGTATTTTTAGTGCTTCAGTCCTATCAATAACGCGCGAAATAATCCTAAGCTGATCTTTGATCGCCATGAGAATTCCTATTCAATAGGTGGTTCTTTCATATTAAGTTTTGAAATTAAGGGAAGACTAAAATAAAATGTGGTTGCAATATTTTCTTGTGATCTAAAATGGATGGTACCGCCCATTTTTTCAATGATTGCTTTACTAATATTTAAACCTAGACCACTACCCCCATGTTTTCTAACATCAGAAGTATTGGCTTGAGAAAATTTTTCAAAAACTTGTTTTCTAAAGGTTACAGGAACACCTGCACCGTGATCGGTTACAGAAACAATCGCATGATGATCATTGGTTGAAAGATTCAAGATGATAGCTTGCTTAGTTGGTGAAAATTTGATTGCATTTGAGAGTAAATTATTAAGAACTTGTATTAAACGAGAATGATCTGCATAGACGTAGACGTGTTGAGACGGCATTTCTGATTCAATTGAAACATTATAACTATCGGCGTAAGATTGATTTGCGCTAATCCCTTCTTGGATGAGCGTGTTTAAGTCAATTTTTTGTAAATTAAATTCAATTTTCCCCGATTCAATTTTTTCTATATCCAACATGTCATTAATGAGCGTAATAAGACGTTCACAATTATTATAGGCGATTTGCAACATATTTTTAATTTTTTCATCAAGGCTGCCGATTGCCCCGCCTAATAATAAAGACAATGAACCTTTAATAGCAGTTAACGGCGTGCGTAATTCATGACTGACAACAGCAATAAATTCATTTTTTAATTGATCGACTTTACGTCGTTCCGTAATATCGCGCATGATGTGAGCGCCACCCATTCGGTGACCGTCCATGTCGTAAAGCGCATTATACGTGGCTTCGAAGTAATGACTATCCTTCCTGTATTCATCAAAACTGGTAATAATTTTAAATTCTTCACCTTTTAAACTACGTTCCCAATCTAAAATCATATTTTCAACCCGTTTGCTGGGTAATAATTTTTTTAGATTAAATCCTAAGGATAAAGGTTGATTAAACAATTCTTTAAATTTTTCTTCGTAAGCATTATTGAATGCAATGTAATTTAAATCATTATCTACTGCCGCAATGAGGTCATTACTGCTATCTATAATCCGACGTAACCGGTTTTGGATTTCAGCGCTCGCCCGTTCAGCTAGAAGACGTTTATTTAAATGATGATTTAGAAAATATAAACTATATAAAAGCATTAAAGTACCAAGCGCACCCGTAATGATTAAGATCAAATTAATGAGATGTGAGGTTGAAGTGGAGACTGCTGCTCGTTCGACCAGCAGTCTTTTTTCATCCTGGCTAATTAAGCTAAGCGTTTCATTGATATGTTGTACGTGATTTTTTTCAAGCGTTCGAAAATTAGTAGCAAGCGCTGTATTTTGCACAGGTTTGATGTGACTAACAATTTGGCTTAACGCAACTAAGTAAGAATTCATTTGTTGTTCGAGACGCTGCACTTTGTAATGTTGAGCCGGATTATCTGCGGTTAATTTATTTAAAATGGAGATATGTTGCTTTGACGTCAAAACGTGACGTTCGAATTGTTTTATTTTGTTTGTTTCACCCGTAAGTAAATATTGCAGAATTAAAAGCTGTGCGGTTTCTGTGGCTAAAATGGTTTTATTTGCTGCATTAATTACTTCCTGTGTGTGCATGACCCAAGCATTGGCTTGTTTTAAACGCGTGATTTGTTCATAAGCGAGAAATGAGGTAATAGAGAGAATTACCAACCCAAGTAGAAGTAAGCCGTTAATGTAACGTACTTTCATTATTTGCCTGTTATGAATAATAACTTCTCTGTTTCTTATTATATAAGAAACAGAGGCTTGAAAGATTATTTCAGTAGAAGTTGCTTGAAATATAGGCTTATTACTCGATTGCGCTATTTGGGAGATCAATTATATTAGTTGTGGAGGATTTCTGGATGGAAAAATCGGGCAAATTTAACTCATTTTCGCTGTGAGCAACCATATAAGCTGCATGCAAGTCGCCTACTACACTGGTCGTTGTTTGAGCCATGTCGATAAGCCGATCAACACCTGAGATGAGTGCAACCGTGCCAAGCGGCAATCCTACGGAATTAAAGACAGCACTCATGACGATGATTGCAGATCCTGGTACGCCACCCGCACCCATAGCAGTCAGGATAATGGTGAAAATGACCGTAACATATTGAGTCCAATCGAGCTGGATCCCGCTTATGTTAGCAGCAAATACAGTGGCGACGCCTAAGTAAATGGATAAGCCATTTAAATTTAAGGTAGTACCAAGTGGTAATAAAAATCCGCTTAATTTTTTTGAAATTTTTAAATTTTCCTCCGCGCATCGCATGGTTACGGGCAGCGTTGCAGTACTACTTGAAGTACTGAAAGCAAATAACATGGCATCGCTAATTGAACGAAAAAAGAATTTGGGAGAACATCGTGTGTAAGCGAAAAGGGTGCCACTGTAATAAAAAATAATCATTAAAAAGCAGGCAAAATACACAGTTAAAACTAATTTCATCAGCGGAATGAGTGCGCTCAGACCATACTCCCCTGCAATCCATGCCATCAGTGCAAAAATTCCGATCGGAGCAAAGCTCATCACGAGTTGAGAAAGCTTAATTGCAACGGAGCCAAAGGATTTAAAAAAATCGGCAACCGGTTTGCCTTTGTCACCAGCAAGTTGAATAGACAATCCCAAGATTAAGGCAAAAACTAAAATTTGTAAGATATTTCCTGAAGCAAGCGCAGCGACTGGATTGGTAGGAATAATGTTAACAATTATTTCACTCAAGGAAGGTGCAAGGGTTGTGGTTGTTTCGGCCGCTTGTAAATTTAATTTTAAGCCAGCGCCGGGTGTAAAAAGATTACCAATCCAAAGTCCAATGCTTGCAGCAATCGCCATGCTAAACATATAAAACGTAAAAGCTTTAATACTAATGCGGCGCATTATCTTTAAATCATCCATGGATAAAACAGCATTGATGATCGCAGTAAAAACAACCGGTACAATCATCATGTTAATCGCATGAATAAATAAAATACCAATGGGCTTAATGATCGTGATAGGAGGTCCAACGAAAAGGCCAAGTAATGTGCCTAAAACTAGCGCTAGAAAAATTTTTTGCCACTGCTGTAAACGTTTAATGATGAACAAATTTTTGACCTTCATGGGACGGTACTTTTTAATTTTACTCATGTTAAAGGCTTGCTCTTAAAAGTGCAAGAAAAGGGTAGGTTGATTACGTTGATGGTAACTAAGTGATTGATAAGGTAGACTTTTAAATTACGTCTCCATCATTGAAGGTTTACGCCATGGCGATTGATAAAGATCATGATAACTCCAAGAAAGAAAATTCCGATGATCCCCGCGTTTATTCTGTTGAAGAATCTTCTGAAGAATCTTTTCCCGCTAGTGATTCGCCTGCATGGCCCACACCTCGTGATGAAATGAAGGTGACAAGCGATATTAAACCCACATCTTCTCAAAATAGAGTACGCTCAGTCGATAGTTTGAAAACACGGACTTCGTTCACGATTCAAGGGAAAACTTATGACTATTACAGTTTGCAACGTGCAAAAGAAGCAGGCTTAAAAGAAGTTGATCGCTTACCTTTTACTTTAAAAATTCTATTAGAAAATTTATTGCGCCATGAAGACCAACAAAGTGTCACGCTTGAAGATATTCATGCGGTTGTAGAGTGGTTGGAAACAAAAAAATCGCATCGCGAAATTGCGTTTCGTCCAACACGCGTTCTTATGCAGGATTTTACCGGGGTCCCAGCTGTCGTTGACTTAGCGGCAATGCGTGATGCCATCGAAGCTTTGGGAAGTAACGCAGAACACATTAATCCGCTTTCTGCTGTTGATTTAGTCATTGACCATTCTATTCAAGTCGATGAATTTCTAACTCAGAGTGCATTTGGTGTTAATGCCAAAATGGAAATGCAACGTAATTATGAACGTTATGCTTTTTTACGTTGGGGACAAAAAGCTTTTGAAAATTTTCGCGTCGTTCCACCCGACACGGGCATTTGTCATCAAGTTAATTTGGAATATTTAGCTAAAGTAGTCTGGCATCACCAAGAAACTTCCGAAGTAGCTTTAGCTTATCCCGACACCTTAGTGGGGACTGATAGTCATACTACTATGATTAATGGTCTTGGGGTATTAGGGTGGGGGGTCGGCGGTATCGAAGCAGAAGCTGCAATGTTGGGTCAGCCCATTTCTATGCTTATTCCGCAAGTCATCGGTGTAAAATTGACCGGACAACTGACAGAAGGGGTGACGGCAACCGATCTCGTCTTAGCTATCACCCATCGTTTGCGAGAGCACGGTGTTGTCGGAAAATTTGTAGAATATTTTGGCCCCGGGCTTCTCCATTTATCTGTCGCTGATCGCGCAACCATTGCGAATATGTCCCCGGAATACGGCGCAACCTGTGGTTTTTTCCCCATTGATGAAGCAACACTCACGTATTTACGTTTAACAGGACGGAGTGAAGAAACGGTTGCATTAATCGAAGCTTATGCGAAAGCACAAAAACTTTGGCATGATCCCAATCATGCTCCCGAATTTACTGAAGTCTTGTCAGTTGATTTATCGAAGATTGAACCGAGCATGGCAGGCCCTAAGCGTCCGCAAGACCAAGTTGATTTAGCCTCTCTTAAAGCAACGTTTGATAAACTTTTAATCGATGAAAATCATAGTCAATTACTTGATCAAAATTATGCAACGAGTGAAGGTTACGATTTACATCATGGGGACGTCGTTATTGCAGCTATTACAAGCTGTACTAATACTTCAAATCCGAATGTTTTAATTGCAGCAGGTTTAGTTGCAAAGCGCGCTTATGAGCGTGGTTTAAAACGAAAACCTTGGGTAAAAACATCTTTTGCCCCAGGCTCGCAAGTCGTCACTCAATACCTTGAGAAAGCTGGTTTGCAAACGTATCTAGATCATTTGGGCTTTTCATTAGTGGGTTACGGCTGCACGACTTGTATTGGCAATTCCGGTCCGCTTATTGATGCAGTTGCTGAGTGCGTGAATGCAAATGATTTAACAGTGTCTGCTGTTCTATCTGGCAACCGTAATTTTGAAGGTCGGATTCATCCACAAGTTAAAGCTAATTGGTTAGCTTCGCCGCCTCTCGTTGTATTGTTTGCATTGATAGGGACAGTCCGCATCAATTTGCTTACCGATGTTCTTGGGTATGATCAAAAAAATGAACCCGTTTATCTAAAAGATTTATGGCCCACCAATGCTGAAATTTCGCAGGAAGCGTCTGTTATTTCCGATGCCATGTTTAAGAGTACTTACCAAAATGTGTTTAAAGGCGATACGCAATGGCGAGCTATGCAAGTTCCCCAATCCCAAACTTATGATTGGCAAGCGGATTCCACTTACATTCAATTGCCGCCTTTTTTTGCTAACATGTCGAGACATCCAACCCCTATTCAGACCATTAAGCAAGCCCGTGTTCTCGCCATGCTTGGCGATAGTGTAACCACTGATCATATTTCTCCCGCGGGGTCTATTAAAGCTGATAGTCCAGCAGGCCGATATTTAGCAAGTAAAGGGGTTGCGTCGCAGGATTTTAATTCTTTAGGATCACGTCGCGGCAATCATGAAGTTATGATGCGCGGTACCTTTGCTAACATACGTATTCGCAATGAAATGGTACCAGGCCAGGAAGGCGGTATTACCAAATTGCTTCCAAGTAACGAAGTTATGAGTATTTTTGATGCGGCCATGCGTTATCAGGAGGATGGCACACCACTTGTTGTGATTGCTGGGAGAGAATATGGAACCGGTTCATCGCGGGATTGGGCTGCCAAGGGCCCGAAATTACTCGGTGTTGTGGTTGTGATCGCTGAGAGTTTTGAACGCATTCATCGCTCCAATTTAATCGGGATGGGTATTTTACCTTTACAATTTTTACCGGATGTGACCCGTCAGTCGCTTGGCTTAACAGGTACGGAGCGGTTTGATTTTTTAGAGGTTGAAACGCAATTACAAGAGCCAAGCTCGTTGGTAACGGCGCGCATTTATTTTGAAGAAGGACGTGAGGAAGTCATCCAATTTCAATCTAGGATTGACACCTTAAATGAGCTCGCTTATTACCGCCATGGCGGCATCTTGCCCTATGTATTAAGGAATATGTTGAGCGTAGAAGCTTAAAAACCGGACATAAAAGCGGACATTTAATCAGGGACACGGCGCTATTTTTGTCAAAAAAGTGCTATAATCAGCATGATGAAAATAAAAAAAGCGGACAAAAAAGAGGACATTTACTCGACTTACGATCGCACCGAGCCCTGTTCGATCATGGAGCCGCTCTTGATTTCGGAACATTCCACGCATCGTCCCCTACTCCTCGACCTTGCTATGGATTTAGTGGCTAAATCCTCTGGATTTAGACGTAGTTTGCCCATTGCCATGCAAGCCTCTTTGGCCAACATGGTAAGATCCATGAATTGTTACTACAGTAACTTAATTGAAGGACACAACACGCATCCTATTGAAATTGAGCAAGCTCTACAAGGAAGATACAGCACTGACATTAAGAAGCGTAATTTACAGCAAGAAGCGAAAGCGCATATTGCTGTACAAACATGGATTGATCAAGGCAACATTAAAAATCCTTACGCGCCTGAAACTATCCGTGCTATTCACAGCCATTTTTACACCCTCTTACCAGAAGATTTATTGTGGGTAGAAGACACTGAGAATGATAAAAAAATAAAAATTATTCCGGGTGAATTACGTCAAGAGAATGTTAAAGTTGGTAATCATATTGCGATAAGTCCCGGAGCTTTACCTCGTTTTCTGACGCGGTTTACTTCAGCTTATGAATCCTTAGGAAAAGCGGAAACCATACTTGCGCTTGCTGCCTCTCATCACCGCCTATTATGGATCCATCCTTTTCTGGATGGAAATGGGCGTGTAGCGCGTTTAATGTCCCACGCCATAACACGCGATGTTTTGGACACAGGCGGAATGTGGTCAATTGCACGTGGGTTAGCTCGCAATGTAGAGGATTATAAAACGCATCTTGCCGACTGTGATTTGCCCCGTCGAAATGATTTGGATGGGCGAGGTAATTTAAGTGAGGAAGCGCTTGCAGCTTTTACCCAATTTTTTCTTAAAACTTGCATTGATCAAATTATTTTTATGGAAAAATTAATGCAGCCCGATCAATTGCGCACCAGAATTTTGGTTTGGGCGAAAGAAGAAATTCAGTTAGGCAACTTGCCTCAGCAAGCATTACAAATTCTTGAGGCGATTCTTTATCGCGGCGAACTCCTTCGTGGTGATGTCGCCACAATTTTGAATGTAACAGATCGACATGCGCGTCGCTTAACTGCAGTATTAATTGAAAAAGGGATTCTCACCTCCGATTCTCCTAAATCGTCCCTTAAACTTACTTTCCCTGCAGCGCTAGCCCATCGTTGGATGCCTGGTTTATTTCCTTAAATCCCCCTTGGTCCCCCCTCAATAAGACCGAATAGAATCAAATATTATATAGAGGGCAAAAAGGTGGAGTTTACTCAGTAAAAATCGTTAAATTTCAACATTTTATCACGACGCAACTTCCCTTTCTTTCGTCTATACTTATCACCATATTGTATTCAAATATTATACAAATTTAAGTGTAATGTACTAAAAATCAAAGCACTAGGGGATGCGGATTTAAGTGAATAAGAAGATTGAGATTTTAATTGCAGCGTTTACGATGACACTCGCAACATTGTCATCCCAAGGGGGATATGCTGGGCCCCAAGGCGGGGTTGTAGCCGGCGGGAATGCAACTATTGTTCAGCAAGGCCCTACTACGCATATTACCCAAACAACTGATAAGGCTATTATTAATTGGAATTCTTATAATGTTGGGGCAGCTGAAAAAGTAATCTATCAACAACCTAATTCCGGAAGTATCGCTTTAAATCGCATTAACCCTGCTCAAGGTGCTTCTTCTATTTACGGTCAAATTAGTGCCAATGGACAAGTCTGGTTGGTCAATCCTGCAGGGATTTGGTTTGGACCTAACGCTTACGTCAATGTTGCCGGCTTGGTCGCTACAACTGCCAATATTAATGATCATGACTTTATGGCTGGGCAATATCGTTTCCAACAATCACCGGCCTGGCATGGATCGGTTGTTAATGAAGGCACCATCGTCGTTCATAATGCTGGATTAGCCGCCCTCGTTGGCAGTGGAGCTGTCAACAATGGCCGTATCGAAGCGCAGATGGGTACTGTTGTGTTAGGTTCAAGCACAGCTTACACAATTGATTTTAGCGGTGATCAGCTTGTTCAATTTGCTGTAGGCGATGCTAATCAAACGGCTGTTGATAAAAATGGTCAACCGCTTGAAAGCGCTGTTTCCAACAAGGGCACCATTTCTGCAGCGGGAGGAAAAGTGCTTTTATCGGCGCAATCTGCAGGTCAAGTGTTGAATCAGGCCATTAATATGGAGGGCGTGGTTGAAGCGAAATCGGTGGGTGTTAAAAATGGCGAAATAATTTTAATGGGTGGGGAAGGTGACGTTAGAGTTAGTGGAAAATTAATTGCAAGCGGTAAACAGGCTGGGGAGAGAGGCGGCGCAATTCGCGTACTTGGAAAGCGTATTGCACTTGAAAAACAAGCTATCGTTGATGCATCGGGGGATCAAGGTGGCGGTAAAATTTTAGTGGGTGGCGATTTCCAAGGAAAAAATCCTACGATCAAAAATGCTAAAAATACAACAGTTGGCAAAGATGTCACACTTCTAGCTGATGCTATGACTCAAGGTGATGGCGGCCAAATTGTACTATGGTCAGATGATCATACATCATATTTAGGAAGTATTTTTTCTCGCGGTGGCGCGCTTTCCGGTGATGGCGGTGACATTGAAGTATCCGGTAAAGAAACGTTAGATTATCGTGGTAATGTTGATGCAAGCGCTGCAAACGGTGTGCAGGGTACCTTGTTATTAGATCCTCGTTTCATAACCATTCAAAGTAGTGGCGGTTCAAGTTACCAAGCCGGCGTCAATAATCTTTATGCTGACAATCCTGCTGGTACAACCGTTATTACACCCGACAGTTTAAATGCAGCAGCCGCTGACATCACCCTTGAAGCAAATTCTGATGTAACTTTCAATGAAGCAGTCAATTTAACAACGGCTAATAAATTTCTTGTTGTTAGAGCGGGTCGAAGTATTTTTGTAAACGCTAATTTAACAACTAATAATGGCGACATTATTTTAACTGCAAATCAAGCTGATGCTGATATTAACTTCCGCACGGGTGGTGCGGGCTCAATTTCAATGGGAGGCGGTGTTTCAATTAATGCAGGTACGGGGCTTATTCATTTAGAAATTGGTAATTTAGTAGGGGGAACGCCAGGTGGTATTAATGCCTATGCGCTAACCAATACAGGTAGCAATGGTATTAACATAATTTCTCGCAACGATATTAATTTAAATGCAGCAGTGACAAGTGGTACGGGTGCGATTGCGATTCAAGCCAATACGAAAGGTTCGGGTAGTGAAGGATTTACCATGTCATCTGGAAGTTCTTTAGTTACAAATAACACTACAAACAGTGCTGTCAGTATCGCTGTTAATGCCGCAGGTGGTGGATCAGGTTCAATCAATATCGGAAATGTTTCAACGGGTAGCGGTGGTGGCGTGACCGCAACCACTGCAACGGGCGGTAATACGACAGGTGGTTCCATTCAGCAAGTTGCAAGTACCAGTATTAATGCTGGTACAAATGGTAGTTTTACTTTCGCTGTTCCAACGTCTGGATCAAGTTCAATTGGTAACAATTCGCTTCCCATTACAACGGTAAGCAATGGCGGAATATTGACGCTTACCGGGGGTCAAGGTGGTATTACGATTTCCAATACCGGCGATATTACCCTGGCAACACCCACGCTTAACGCGAATACACCTTTTTCTGTGACTTCAAGTGGCACACTTACATTACCAGCTTCAGCCCTTGCTGTAGGTTCTGCGGGCTTAACATTAAGAAGTAATGGCGGCACTTTAACAACTGCCGGCGCATTATCAACAAATAGTAATACTTTAACTTTATATGCTTCCGGATTACTTACCATTAACCATAATTTATCAACCAATAACGGCACCATGTTGTTAACGGGCACAGGTATTTCTCAAGGCGGCAGTTCTGTTATCGATGGCACTTACGGCAACATTACTTTAAATGCGGGTACAGGTACATTTACAACGAATAATGGTTCGAAAGTTTATACAGGATCAACCATCGATATTATTGCCGATGCTTTGGCAGTTAATAGTGGCAGTCAAATTGGTGGTACGGGTGCCGGTGCAGGAACCGCTTCAACGTTAATCATTGAGCCAGGCAGTATCGGCACAACCATTGGGGTTGCAGGCGGTGCAGGTGCACTTAATATTTCAAGTACGGTGTTAGGAACGTTACGCGCAACCAATTTAAGATTAGGCAATGTTAATGCCGGAGCCATGGCGGTTGCATCTGCAGGCACACCTTGGACTACGAGTAGCACGTATCTTTCCAACACGTTAACTTTAGCTGCAGGCGGCATTACTCAGGCAGCTGCTATTGATATTAAAACAAATAGTAATGCTAAATTATTAGTGCGCGGTACAGGCGATGTTATTTTAACAAATACCAGTAATAAATTTTCTAATATTCTTGCTTCTAAAACCAATGGCGCTTTTTCATTAACAAATGCATCGACGAATGCATTAACGGTCAGTAATGGTTCGGATGATATGGGTAATGTAAATGGGATTACGACACCAGGTGCTGTTACCTTAAACGCATCGGGTGCAGGTGGATCACTTACGATTGCGCAAAGTATTGCAACGACTAACAATAATATTTCCTTAACTGGAACAGGCGTGAGTCAATCTAATGGAACGAATGTTAATTCCGGTTCTGGAACCATTTCAATTAATGGTGGTGGTAGTAGTATGCAACTTAATTCAGGAACATTAACTTCCTCGAACGCTACAACAAGTGCCATTCAATTAGCGAATGCATCAACTATCGCTTTAGGTAATATAAGCGCAGCATCTGGAGGCTTAGTATTGGGTGTTGGGAACGTAAGCGGAGCTGTTACGCAAAATGCATCCACGACACTTGCAGTTAATAGTTTATCAGCTAATACATCAAGCAGTATTAATTTAGGAAATACGCCTAATACCATTGCCTCACTTGGTGCGATAACGCGCGGTGGTGCACTTACTATTAACAATACAGGTGCATTAAGTGTAAATGGTGCAATTGCGACAGGCGTTGTTAACAATGCACTTTCCATTACAACGACTGGCTTACTAACGCTTGCTAATAATATTCTAACCTCAGGAGCAAATAATATTAGTTTAACCGGTAATGGTATTACGCAAACCAGTGGCACGGTTAATTCTAATAGCGGCACGATTACTATGTCAGGCGGAGGCGGAGCCATGCAATTTGCTGGGTTGTTAACCAATACGAACGCCACAGCAAGTGCATTACGTTTTCTGAACGCCACATCATTAGCATTGGGAAACATTACTGTTAATTCAGGCACAGTTGTATTAGGTACAGGTAATATTACCGGCGCTGTGACTCAAACTGCAGCTACCTCAGTTAGCACAGGTACATTAATTGGCAATACCACGAATGCCATAACACTCAATAATGCTAGTAACAGCATTGCAACTTTAGGTTCTATTACACGCGGTGGAGCTTTCAGTCTTGTTACAACATCTGCACTTAATATGACAGGACCCCTTAATTTAGGAACACTTACGAATGCCGTTACAATTGCTGCGGGTGGCTTACTTACGATAAATGGTGGGATCCAAGCAACGGGTGGTAGCACCATTTCGTTAACCGGTGTAGGCGTTACACAAGCAGCTTCCACGGTTGTGAATGCTGGTAGCGGTGATTTAATCGCGAATGCAGGAGCAGGTACGTTAACACTAGGTAATGCTTCACAATTACTTTCAACAGGCAAAATTACCCTCAGTGCGGATGCCATGAGCTTAGCCGGTGGTGCAACGCCTTCACAGATTGGTGGCACGGGTACCGGCGCAGGTCTTGCTGGAACCGTGATATTGCAGCCAGGAACGGCTAATAAAATTATTGGTATTGCCGGTGCTGCTGGGGATCTTTTATTATCAAGTGGCGCATTGAGTGATGTACGTGCAACGAATGTACGGATCGGAAATAGTGGGGTAAATAGTATTGCCGTGAATGCTTGGACACCTGGCGCAAATTTTGCAACCAATGGCGTCTTAACATTGCAAGCAAGTGGTGATATAACGCAAGGCGGTGTCATTAATTTAGGAACAAGTAATGCAAAATTAGCGTTACGTTCTGGCGGAAATATTACCTTAAATAGCAATAACATTTTACCGCAAACTTTAGCGGGCAATGTAACGGGCAACTTGAGTCTAACCAGTACGACCCATGCTTTATCGATCGATTCGATAACAGATGATATAGGAACAATTAATGGTATATCCGCTGGTACCGTCACGCTTAATGCAAGTAATGCCGGCCTCATTTTGAATTCAGGCATTATCGCTTCTGGAAATGGTAATGCAATTGTTCTCGCTGGACAAAGTTTCATAAACAATGTTGGAAGCAATGCACTCACAGCAGCAAGTGGTAACTATCTTCTTTGGACTGTAGACCCATCCAACGACACGCTCGGCGGCCTGACTTATAACTTCAAACAATATAATGCGATTTATAATTCAACGAGCGTCCTTGGCACTGGCAATGGTGTCTTATATTCTATAGCACCGGTGATCACTGCATCTCTTATAGGTAATGTTACGAAGGTATATGATGGCACCACGGCTGCAACACTCGCTGGCGCAAATTATTCAAGCACGGGTTCGATTAATGGCGATACTGTTACCCTTAACAATCCAGTCAATGGTAATTATGATAATAAGAATGTTGGCACCAATAAAAATGTTGCGGTTACAGGAATTGCGATTGCAAGTGCAACAAACGGAGCTGCGACGGTGTATGGTTATCAACTTGCTGCAAGTTCCGCTAATGCAAATATTGGTACAATTACAGCAAAAGATCTTACGACGACCGGAGTTGTCGCTAATAATAAAATTTATGATGGGAATACGACTGCTACCTTTAATACTACTTCAGCTGGGCTTTCAGGGGTTGTTGACGGCGATACAGTAACGCTTAATTCAAGTAGTGCAACGGGGATTTTTAATAACAAAAATGTTGGCTTTGGGAAAGCAGTAACTGCAATGGATTTTGCACTGTCAGGCAGCGATGCTTCAAATTACACGCTTACCCAACCCACGGGTTTAACTGCGACCATTTTTGCGAAAGATTTGACAATTACCGGTGCGTTAGCGAATAACAAAATTTATGATGGTAACACGACCGCTACGTTAAACAATGCAAGTTCTGCGCTTTCCGGTGTTGTTGATGGTGATACGGTTAACTTAGATAGTAATAGTTCAACCGCCACCTTCAATAATAAAAATATTGGCGTTGCAAAACCTGTAACCGCTATAGGTTATACGATTACGGGTAGCGATGCATCCAACTATGCGCTATCTCAACCCACGGGTTTAACAGCAACCATTTTTGCAAAAGATTTGACAATTACCGGTGCGGTAGCGAATAACAAAATTTATGATGGTAATACGACCGCTACGTTAAACAATGCCAGTTCTGCACTCTCCGGTGTTGTTGATGGTGATACGGTTAACTTAGATAGTAATAGTTCAACCGCCACCTTCAATAATAAAAATGTTGGCGTTGCAAAACCTGTAACCGCTATAGGTTATACGATTACGGGTAGCGATGCATCCAACTATGCACTCTCTCAACCCACGGGTTTAACAGCAACCATCTTTGCTAAAGATTTAACGATTACCGGTGCGGTAGCGAATAACAAAATTTATGATGGTAATACGACCGCTACGTTAAACAATACCAGTTCTGCGCTCTCGGGTGTCGTTGATGGTGATGCGGTCAACTTAGATAGTAATAGTTCGACGGGTACGTTTAATAATAAAAATGTCGGTGTTGCAAAGCCAGTTACCGCAAGTGGTTATACGATTACGGGTATCGATGCATCCAACTATGCGCTCTCTCAACCCACAGGTTTAACAGCAACCATCTTTGCTAAAGATTTAACGATTACGGGTGCTTTAGCTAACAATAAAGTTTACGATGGTAACGCTATCGCAACGTTAAATAATACTGGCTCTGCATTATCCGGTGTTGTGATGGGAGATACTGTCAACTTAGATAGCGATAGTTCCACCGCTACGTTTAATGATAAAAACGTTGGGGTTGCAAAACCTGTAACTGCCATGGGTTATACAATTACGGGTAGTGATGCGTCAAATTATGCGTTATCACAACCAACTGGTTTAACGGCCAATATCACGGCGAAAGATTTAATCATTACCGGCGTGGTTGCTAATAATAAAGTTTATGATGCCACCACACTCGCCGTATTGAATAATACCTCTGCTTCCCTTTCGGGTGTAATAGGTGGCGACAACGTCAATTTAGATAGCCTCAATGCTATAGGTAATTTTGTGAATCAAGATGCCGGTATTAATAAATCAGTCATTGCGACCGGTTACACAATTTATGGCAGCGGTTCTTCTAATTATAGTGTGTCTCAACCTTCAGGATTAATCGCAGATATTACGCAAGCACCTTTAAGTGTTATTGGCATTACGGTGAATGATAAATATTATAATGGTACAACGCTTGCGACGCTTGCAACTTCAACAGCGCAATTAATAGGTGTATTTAGCGGTGATACCGTTACGTTAGATGTCAATCATTATCTAGCCAACTTTATTAATCCTGATGTAGGCAACGACATTCCTGTCACAGTATCTGGGTTGAGCTTAGATGGCGTTTCTGCTAGTAATTATGCACTCAATCAACCCACCAATTTAACCGGTAATATTCTCAGTGACGTTCCACCTGTTCCACCCGTACCACCGGCTCCTCCCACACCTAC
This sequence comes from Gammaproteobacteria bacterium, assembly GCA_013816845.1. Classification (NCBI taxonomy): domain Bacteria; kingdom Pseudomonadati; phylum Pseudomonadota; class Gammaproteobacteria; species Gammaproteobacteria bacterium. The sequence goes on along the minus strand of JACDDU010000004.1, from coordinate 341,341 downwards.
GCCTGTTATAACACCAAGTGAAGCTAGTTCTCTTGCGCCCGCCCAAGTCGTATTTCCAATAGATTATACACCTGCAAATCAAGGATTAACTGGGCTTACACCAACCACAAGCATGCTGATGATCGAAAATATGAAGTTCAAACCCTATACCGTGAAAGAAGGTTTAACTTCTTGCGTAAAAATTTCATCCGACGTTACACTTTGTGGATTTTAAAGTGATATTGTTTTGATATCTGTAAAAGTTGGAAGTGAAATGATATCCAAATAAAGAAGAATAATAACTAAAAATAATAACAGATAAAAAACGGTCAATGAATTAGCTACCCAATCCCGCCATGGCCATTGCTGAGTTTGCGCAAAGCCAGCTTGCTGATTTCCCCTATTTTGCCAGCGTTGTTGCGGTAAGCGAAAAAGAATATAAATTTTTATAAAGCTCGTCATAATTTGATTAAAGTAAATAATAAACGGGAAAGACATATCAATACGTTTGCCATAATAAAATAACACTGTTGATAAACATAAACGTGAAAATCCAATCCAAATTAAATAAATTAACAATACACTTATATTTTTTGTTAAAGCAGTTAGAGCAATAATCATCAAACCAATTGGCATATTCCACATGGCAATGCGTTGATCGACAATGCACCACCAAATAAAAAATCCCACTGTCTGCGGGCCTAAGGCAATCGCTCGTGCACCATTTCTAAGCGTATTACCACTCCAGCGTCGTAAGTTTTCTCGCATGCGTGACAAAGGGTTGCCTTTAATGATTTCTATTGTTACGGTGGTTACATCAGGAATATAAAACATTTCAGCTTTTTCTTTTAATAAGTAATACCACGTACTCTTATCATCACCGGATAAAAAACGATAACGTCCCCATAACCAATGATGCAAATGATCCTGTTCAATAATCTCAATGAAATCAGGTGACAATAAATGTTTGCCGCGGAACATCGACATGCGTCCAGTTAATGTTAAAACTTTATTAGATAAAGCATAAGATTGCATCGTAAAATGGCGTTGAATAAAACGCATTTCCAACCACTTTTTCATCCAATGAGGGGCGCCATAAACAATAGCTTGTTCATGTGTTGTAAGGGCCTGTAGCTTAGGATAGATTTCAAAAAATGGTAAACATTGAGTAATCGAATTTTCAGTAAAGTAAGTATCACCATCCATAAAAATAACGGGATCATTTTCGGCCAAACCATCGACTACCATACTACGTAAGGTTTCACCTATGGCGTATCGTTTGCCAGGCATTTTTTGTTGCACAAATCTAACATTTATAAAATCAGATTTTACGCGCGAAAAAAAATCAGTAATAACCTGTTGATCATATTCCGACCCAATTCCTACAAATAATTTTATCGGTATATTTAAATGTTTACTTTCATTGACTAGCGTATCTAAAACTTTTTCAGTCGTTTCTTTCAATTCATTATAAGTTGTCATCATGATGTAAAGCACAGTCGGCCGCCAACCGGATTGCCAAAGCTGATTAGCTAATAAGCGACGTCGAGGAAAAACGAACTTTGCATAAATAAAAGAACGAATAACATGCAATCCCCACCAACTATATCGCCAAATTCCTAATAGGCCTAAGGCAATAAAAGCGGTACGGGTATCATAATAATGGGTGGCTTGCGTAGGTAGCAGCATCACAATGGTGATAAGGGCTGCAATATAGAGATATAGGAAAAATAAATCTCTCCAAGAAAAAGCAATTTTGTTTATAGTATGGTCGCGAAGCTTTTTTAAGACACGCATTGGCAATGATGAAATTAAAAATTTTTCCGTGTCCATATTTTTAAATAAATCCTTGTTATTTCCGACATTTAGCAAATTTTATTAAAGTCGGTTGTTTCGTTGTATTTAATCAATTCATTTGGAACAGCGGAATATTCTTGCTAAATTATATGATACTGTTGATCGTATCAGACAGATCGCTACAATCCTCTATTCTAAACCAAGGAAGGGACTTATATGAAAAAAATTCTCAATCCATTGAGGTCTAGCAGTGTAATGCGAAGTACAATAATTATTTGTGCGCCCTTTTTATTTTCGCAAGCCTTATTCGCAACTCCCATTCACCATGCATATGAAGACTTAGGAAGTTTAACGAATCTACAAACAGTAAAAAATAAAGGTGAAAATTATTATAAGTTTAAAATTCCTTATGCAACGCCAGTTAGTGTTTTTTTTAATGGCTTAAGTGCTGGTTATACGGTGGAGATTCTGGATAGTAAAGGTGTGGTGATTGGTAAATCAACGAATCGCGGCACAAAGTGGAATAGTCCTTCTGAAAGCGGCACAACGGATGGTGCTGTCGTTCTTCCTTTACAACCTGGCTATTTCTTTGTACATGTCGAACCCGCTGATGTTATTCCTGGCGATATATACCGAGTAAGCGATTCAAGTTATACCCTCAATCTCATTCCTGACAATGCCCCTAATACGATTGTTGTTGCTGCAAGCAATAGTGTCAAAGTCGGCAAACCTCAAATTATTGCAACGGGCCGTCATGATAATAAAGCGATTAATCAAGCGATCCAATGGATTGGTAATTTAGGAGGAGGACGCGTACTACTAAGACCCGGTACCTACAGTATTAATAACAATATCAAAGCGACGGTAGACAATCTTACTTTAATGGGCACAGGTTGGAGTACAGTCTTGAAGCTTGTTGATCAAGCCAAACTTGAAGGTGCAGGCTTAATCCGTTCACGTTTTATTGAAGACAGTAAGAATCATGCTAAAGACCATTTCTCTAATCAACATTTCATGCATATGGTTTTGGATGGCAATAAAGTCGGCAATCCATTTTTTATTACCAGTGTTGGCAATTACGGAACTTATGCTGATAGTAGTTTTGAAGATATACGCGCGCATGATTTTCCTCGCTATGGCTTAGATCCGCATGAAAGTATCTATGAAACAACTCCTTTAGTTAAAAATAATTTAGCAAGCGCAACTGTGCATCTGACCATTAAAGATTCTCTTATTGATCATAATGGACAAGATGGAATTATTTTTGAAAAAACTACTGATTCAACTATTAGAGATAACATTATCGATGCTAACGGTCGACATGGGGTGAATATTGTCGCGGAATCGATAAAGAATGTTATAAAAAATAATGTCATTACCAATAATGAAGTGAACGGGATTACCATACAACCCGGAGCTGATTTGTATCGAACTTCAAATGATAACCAATTGAAGGAAAATACTTTAAATCATAATGGTAAGAATGGGGTTTATGTATATCGTAGTAGTAATACAAGAATTGAGAAAAACACAATCAAGTTTAACGGCTGGTATGGTATTCATTTTCGAGCTGCATCAACTAATCAAATTATCGAAAATGAATTAGCTGATAACTCACGCGTAAAAGAGGGCGAGTACGGTGGCATCAATTTATCAGGTGATCATTCCGTTTATTCCACCCAAAATAAAATTTGGAACAATTACCTTCGCACTTCAGCATTAACAGCCTATAAATTTGGTATTGTGGAGCATGATGCAATGAATGATTATAACGAAGTTGTTAATAATACTTTGCATAACATTAAAAAGCCTATTCGTTTGATGGGGCCTCACTCTGTAGCTAAGGATAACGAAGTATAAGTAGTAACAGGGTAATACAATTGGGTTGGTTATAATGTCTTATAACCAACCCATTTTTTTTAAACTGTAACCCGTCCGTATAAATCATCGTAACGTTTAATATCATCTTCGCCCAAATAATCACCGACCTGAACCTCAATCAACACTAATTCTTCATCTGCTGAATTGGTGATTCGGTGTTTATTATTTTGCGGTATGTAAACGGATTTATTTTTTGTTAATATTGTAATTTCCTCACCATTAATGATAGTCGCCTCACCTTCCACGATAACCCAGTGTTCGCATCGATGAACATGTGATTGCAATGATAATGAGGCACCGGGATGCACGCTAATGCGCTTAACTTTAAAATTTTCACCCTGATCAAGTATGGAGTATGAACCCCACGGTCTTTCAACGGTTAAATGTTGAAAATAAGTTTCGTGTGATTGCTTACGTAGCATTTGAACTACATTTTTGACTTCTTGCGAACGATTAAGTTCTGAAATAAGTAAGGCATCTTTCGTATCGATAACGACTAAATTGCGTAAACCAATGGCTGCAACTAATTTATCACTATGGATATAGGTATTATGGGAGTCAATCATTAAGGCATCCCCAACGACTGCATTGCCCTGTTCGTCTGCAGCATGTAAATTTTTATAAGCGGACCATGAGCCAATATCCTGCCAATCAAATGCACCGGGAACCACAACTATTTTTTTTGATTTTTCAAGGACAGCATAATCAAGTGAAATGTCTTCTAACTTTTCAAATTGGACGGGGTCAAATTGAAAAGTATTATTGTCACCCCGTTTTACATGGTGCCAGCACTCTATTGCTTTTTCTAAAATGGTGGGGGCAAGTTGTTGAAATTCTTTCATTAACGTTTTGACTTGAAAACAAAAAATACCTGAATTCCATAAGTGTTGTTGGCCTGCGAAAAATTGTTTGGCTATCTCAAGATTAGGTTTTTCAACGAACCGTTTAACCGAAAAAACTTTTTGGTCATCTAAATCACGTCCACATTCTATGTAGCCAAAACCAGTTTCTGCGTGCGAAGGTTTAATTCCAATGGTAACCAAGTAACCACTTTGCGCAGAAAAAATTGCTTGATGACATACCGTCTGAAAGGCTTGAATATCAACAATTAAATGATCTGCAGGCAAAACAATTAAGATTGCTTCCTCCCCATACGTTTCAAGGACTTTAAGTAAAGCAAGCGCACTTGCAGAAGCAGTGTTTTTTCCAAAGGGTTCAAGTAAAAAACTTTGCTTGGGTCGTAGATGCTCGGCACAAATAAATTTGGCATACTCAGGCATGCTCTTAAGATAATAATCTTTATTTGTAATCGTTATGATTTCAGTCACATCAGGCAGGCTGCAAGCCCGCTCAAATGTTTTATGCAATAAACTATTCCCATCAGGCATTTTCAAAAATGGTTTGGGATGGAGCACACGTGAGAGGGGCCATAAACGGGTTCCAGCGCCGCCGGATAAAATGACAGGTATCAGCATAAGCATTCCGTTGCACTTGTTGAAGGTTAATTAAAAGTAATTAATTTTTAACGCTTTGCTAACACCCGCATAAACGTTAGAATCGAAGGGGTGTATTGAATAGCCTAACAAGCAATTCAGACTGAAGGCAAGTGATCGATTTGTAAACCTAAGGGTTGGAATAGAAATGGATTTGAAATTGCTACCACATTTCACTAAGCGTTTTACACCTGCCTCACTCTATAGTTTGTCAGGAATTATATTATTAATTATACTTTTATTATCATTTAATACTTACATCTTGCATTTAAAAGTTACGACTGCCGTCATTGCGGCGACAATAGAACCCATTCATGCGCCACTCAGTGGTTATATTAGCCACGTCTATATTAAACAGAATCAAGTTATCACTAAAGGAAGTCCGCTTGCTAAAGTTGAAAATAATGACATTGAAAAAGATTTGCAAATGGCCAAGTTGGCTTTTGAAGAGGCGCAGTGTACAGTAGATTATTATCAGACCTTACTCCGCAATGAACAAGACCGATTAAAGTTATATCAACAAGTCGGTCAAAATCGCATTGCGGCCGCGAATGCAACTGTGGATATCGCTAAAGCTGAATACACAACAACTAAAAAACAATTTGGTCGATTACAACCGTTATTTAAAAAACGTTATTTAAGCCAGTCCGATTGGGATATTGTTGAAGCAAAACTTCGAACCGCTGATGATAAATTAAAAAACGTCACGGCTTTAATGCATCTTGAGCATGATGCATTACAATCTGTTGATAAAGGAATTTATTTTACGGGTAATAAAGTGGAAGGGCGCATTCAAGATTTGGAGGCTGAAATTGTTGCTGCTAAAAAGAAGTTAAGTATCAATCGAGCGCGCGTAGAAATGTATACTCAGTTTGCGCAAAAATTTGTTATCACTGCACCCTTTACCGGTAGAGTTGTGCAACTGTTTAAACGCGAAGGCAGCGTAATAGAAAACACCAAACCGTTACTTTTGTTACAAGAAATGGGGGCAAAGAAACAAATCGTTGCTTATCTTACACAAAATGAAGTTACCCATTTGCGCATGCGTGCGCGTGTTAAAGTGTATGTCCCTGCATTGAATCAAATATTTCATGGCAAAGTAGTAGAAATTAATCGTACGCATGGTTTTGTTGATGAAGTAAATGCTCAATATCGTTTTCGTGAACTGGGTATTGATCGCAGTGCCCAAGTGACCATTGAATTGCAAAATAGCGCTGCAAAAAACAATAAAGTAATGGCGGGTTTGCCGGCAATTGTTTATTTTTCACGGTCTTTCAATCTTTTTTAATTTCATGATTCACATACTTTAGAGGGAGATGATAGTGAAGATAAGTATTTTTGGTTTAGGTTATGTAGGATCAGTTTCAGCCGCGGTCCTTGCTGATATGGGGCATCACGTGATTGGTGTGGATCCCAATCAAATGAAAGTTGCAATGATTAATCAGGGTCAAGCATTAATTGTTGAACCTGAGCTTGCTGAAATGACTAAAGAGGCTGTGCAAAAACAAATGTTACGGGCGACTACTGAGGCAAAAGAAGCTGTACTTGGTAGTGAGTTAACTTTTGTTTGTGTGGGTACGCCCAGTCAAAAAGATCATAGTCTTGATTTACAATATGTAAAGCAAGTAAGTCAAGCCATTGGTGATGCTTTGAAAGATAAACAAGAACATCACGTCATTGCTTATCGCAGTACCATGTTGCCGGGATCAATGCGTCAAATTGTAATTCCAATACTAGAAGCTGCCTCGCAAAAAAAAGCTCATCAAGATTTTAGTGTTTGCTTTAATCCTGAATTTATGATGGAAAGTACTGCAGTTCATGATTTTAAACATCCGCCGAAGAATGTCATTGGAACCGACGACCAAGTTGCAATTGATATGCTGACTCAATTAAATCGCGCTTGTACTAATATGGATACGATCGTAATGGATCTGGAAGGGGCCGAATTAATTAAATATTGCGATAATATTTGGCACGCGCTTAAGGTAGGTTTTGCAAATGAAATTGGCAAAATGTGTAAAACGTTAAAAATTGATAGCCATCAAGTTATGGAAGTGTTTTGTCAAGATACTAAACTTAATTTATCGCCTTACTATCTCAAGCCTGGGTTTGCTTTTGGTGGTTCGTGTCTTCCTAAGGATTTGCGTGCATTTTTATTTGCTGCAAAAAAACTTAATATTGATTTGCCCATTATCAATGCTGTGTTACCAAGTAATCAATTACATATCAATGAAGCGCTTGATATGATTATTCATCAGGGTAATAAAAAAATTGGCATCTTAGGCTTTAGCTTCAAAGCTAACACCGATGATTTGCGCGAAAGTCCTACCGTTGAATTGATTGAACGTTTGATCGGCAAAGGGTACGAATTAACTCTTTTTGATAAAAACGTCGCTACAGCAAAATTAATAGGGGCAAATCGCGACTATATCTTGAAGCATATTCCACATATTTCTGAATTAATGGTGGATAGTATTGAAGAAGTTTTGCATCGTTCTAATACTATTGTGATTGGTAATAATGCTCAAGAATTCGCGCAAGTTGTTACGAATATTAAAGACGAGCATGTCATTATTGATTTGGTGAGAATTCAAAAAACGCCACCCCAATCTTCGCAATATCATGGCATTTGTTGGTAAGGAAGATTTTGTGTTTAAATTTTTTGTTTTGGGATGCAGTTTATTATTATTCAATTTAACTGCATTCGCGCAGGAGAAGTGCGTTCCACTCTTGTGGCCAACCACGTCGTTGCTCTATGAAGATGTAAACCACGCTCAAGTTTTTAGTGTTTTAAAAAAACAAGCAGATAAGGCAATGCATAGTCCTTCGCAAGCGATCGAAATACTTGCAAGTGCTGGCATAACCAATATTACTGATAAAAAATTGCAAAACTCAAGACGTGTCATGCGGGAAGCGGATCAAGCTGCCGTCCTTGCGCTGACGTATCGGTTAAGTAGTAATAAAGCCTACTTAGAAAAGGCACGTGAAATTTTATTGCTATGGTCTGCTAAAAATCATCCCACGGGCAATCCCATTAATGAAACGCGATTAGAAGGTTTAATTTGGGCTTATGACTTAATTGCTTGCCAACTCTCTAGCGCAGAGCAAATCCAAATCAAAACGTGGTTTACACAATTACGCAAAAAGAAAATGGCTTGGCATTTTGGTCCCGCTACGCGAATTAATAACCATCGCACCCATCAACTTAAAATGGTCTTACTATTAGATAAAGTTTTAGGACTTTCCCAGGATTTTCATGATGACATTAAATCATCTGAGCAGCATGCCGAAATTAATTTAGATCCTAAAACTGGACAATCTTATGATTATCACAACCGATCATCGTTATATTATCATCAGTATGATTTGCAACCGTGGCTTGAAATAAAACTTATCACTCAGCTTAATTTACCTGCCATTGATAAAGCTTATTACTTTATGCAAAATAAAATTCGAGCACATGAAATTAATGGCGAATTTAAAGATTCAAAAGCACCCATTGATGCATTGCGAGCAAAAGGAGGTTTTTCCTACGCAGTTGCTGGTAGTCAATTTGATATTAAGCGCGCCGCCCCTTCAATTCTAACTTTTTATACTCAACACTGTGCACCCATAGCGCCCGATATGTTAGCGATTGTTCGTTCCGCAAAACCCTCTCCTTGGCTTGCCTTTTTGCAAGCGCGACAAATGCTATGGCAGGCTTGTAAGACAGGTTCTTTATTAAATCTAAAGAGTTAATAAGATGCTTAAAAAATATTTTATTGCTATGACTTTAAATTTATATTTTGTCTCAACTTGTGTTTCGGCTACCGTATATCCACTTGGGATTTTAAATAACCATTATTCCGTGCAGCATCAAGGTAATAATTCATATCAATTAATATTGATACAACCCGATGTACTTAGCATTTTTTTAAATGGATTAAATGCAGGGTACACTATTGCGTTATACGATCAGAAAAATTTTCTTTTAGACAGTTCCAATTGCTTAGGTGTTGTGGATTATGCTTATAGGGGTCCGAAGCCAAAAGATGGACCTATTGTTCTTTTTTTAAAGCCAGGCAATTACACAATACAAGTTACACACTCTCCTATCCATCCAGCTCTGCGATACCGTAATACGGATATGACTTATACTTTAAATTTGCTTTTAGACCATGCCCCCAAAACACTTGTTGTTGCAGCAAGCGATAGCGCGGTGGTGGGGCAGCCCCTTTTATCCGGAAATGGAAAAAATGATACGCAGATGCTTAATGATGCAATAACTCTATTAAAAAAAATGCAAGGCGGTACACTTATACTTCGTCCTGGTACTTATCATATTAATGAAAGCATTCTGACAACACTAAACAATCTCACCGTAACGGGTACGGGATGGCGAACCGTACTGCGGCTTACTGATGGTGCTAAACTTTATCGAGCTGGCATTTTTAGATCGCGATTTATGGATAATGCTCCTAATGATAAACAGCGTTATTTCTCTAATCAGCATTTTATGCATTTAGCTATGGACGGTAATAAAATGTCTAAACCTTATTATCAAACAGCTGTAGGTAACTTTGGCACGTATCTAGATAGTAGTTTTGAAGATATTCATATGCATCATTTCCCGCGCTATGGATTTGATCCGCATGGTAATGATTTTGGTCCGACAACTACTAAACGTTTAACCATTAAAAACTGTCTCGCCGACCACAATGATGAAGACGGCATTGTTTGTGATACTTGTGCAGATTCTCTCATTCAAAATAATATTACCGACGCAAATGGTCGCCACGGTATTAATATTTGTACGGGTGCGTTAAATAATATTGTTGAACGAAATGTTGTGACGAATAATGGGGTCAATGGCATTACTGTCCAACCTGGTCAAGCCCATGGTTTGTTACTTTCAAATAATAATAAATTAAGTTTAAATTTTATTAGCAATAATTTACGTTCAGGGATTTATATTTATCACGGCCATTTAAACACCGTGCTCAACAATAAAATTGGCTACAGTGGCGAGAACGATATTCACGCACGCGCTGTAACAAATAATTTAATTCAGAATAATATGATTTATAACCAATCTGCGAGAGGCATGCTAAAAACTGCAATCTATCTCTCTGCCACTGATTTAGGCTCGACTTTCAATCAAATCATTTCCAATCATATTCAAGCGGCAAACAAAGGAACTTACGAATACGCTATCGCCGAGAGCTCTGGTGCTAATGATTACAACCTGTTTGCCGATAACCACTTACCTTACCCGCAAACTCCTATACGCGTGGTAGGAGTACATACGCAGACAAGAAATAATCAATAGGGGGTAAGATGCACAGCTTGATAAGCCGCGTATAAGCTCCTTAACCCTTAAATAGGTAAAAAGCTCCAAGGATCAGCTCAAAAATCAATCATAAGTTATAATATTGTTATATAATTTTCATATTCTAATTCGATGAGTACCCATGCCTTCTATAAACCCGGATCCATTAATTTGGGCACATCCTATCGTACGTGAATGGTTTATTAGCCATTTTCCCATGCCGACCGAGCCCCAAGTTGAGGGCTGGCCTTCCATTTTAAAGGGAGAATCGACACTCATTTCCGCTCCTACGGGCTCAGGAAAGACCTTGGCAGCCTTTTTTGTTTGCATTGAGCAATTGGTCCGGAAGGCTTTAGCGCAGGGTTTAGAGGATAAAACTGAGGTCCTCTACATTTCACCTTTAAAAGCTTTAAGCAACGACATCCAAAAAAATCTCCTTACCCCCTTGCACGGTATTACCTCCCTTGCAAGAACAAAGGGACTTTGCATTCAAGAAGTTCGAGCGGTAGTCCGAACCGGGGATACCTTGCCGCGTGATCGGCAAGCTATGCTTAAAAAACCACCACACATTTTAGTAACGACGCCAGAATCTTTGTATATCCTGTTAACATCCGCTAAAAGTCGCGAAATGCTTCGATCTGTCAAGACTGTGATTGTGGATGAAATTCATGCCGTAGCCGATGACAAACGGGGTTCGCATTTAGCTTTATCATTAGAGCGTCTTGAAGCTCTGGTCGAACAACCTCTTTTGAGAATAGGTTTATCTGCCACGCAAAAACCCATGGAAGTTGTCGCGCAATTTTTGGTAGGAGTGAAGAGACCCCTGCCAAAAATTGTCAATATTGGTCATACCAAACAATTAGAACTGACCCTTGAAGTACCTGATATTGAATTAGGGCCAGTTGCCAGTAATGAAATGTGGGATAACATTTACGATCGCATTGTTGAACTTTCTAATGAAAATCGTTCTACGCTTGTTTTTGTCAACACGCGACGTTTAGCTGAGCGGGTGGCTCATCATTTGGGCGAACGACTGGGTGAGGATAAAGTAGCTGCGCATCATGGGAGTTTATCACGCAAGTTGAGATTGCTTGCGGAGCATCGATTAAAAGAAGGTGAATTAAAAGTTTTAGTCGCCACTGCTTCTCTTGAATTAGGAATTGACATTGGCAGTATTGATTTAGTATGTCAGTTGGGTTCGCCGCGTGCCATCTCAGTTGCCTTGCAACGCGTTGGCCGTGCAGGTCATTGGCATGGTGCCATTTCGAAAGGTGCATTATTTGCAACAACGCGGGATGAATTAGTTGAGTGTGCAGCGGTCATTGAGGCGATTAAAGACGGAGAGCTTGATCAACTTATTATTCCGACTCAACCTTTAGATGTCTTAGCTCAACAAATTGTTGCAAGTTGCGTCAGTGAAGAATGGCAAGAAATAAAATTATTTGAATTGTTTAAGCAAGCTTATTCATATCGAGATTTAACTTTTGAAACATTTTTAACGGTCGTTAAAATGCTGTCAGAAGGTATAGCGGGCAGTCGAGGACGATACGGTGCATATTTATATCGTGATTCCATTCAAGGTTCGATTAAAGCGCGTCGTGGCGCCCGCATTACAGCAATTACCAGTGGGGGCGCAATTCCTGATAATGGTTTATTCACTGTAGTTGCTGAACCTCAGCAGAATATTGTCGGTACATTAGACGAAGATTTTGCAGTCGAGAGTAATCGTGGAGATATTATTTTATTGGGTTCCACTTCTTGGCAAATTAGACGCGTTGAATCTGCCTCAGGACGCGTGTTGGTTGAAGATGCGCACGGTGCTCCGCCCAGTGTACCTTTTTGGCGCGGTGAGGCCCCAGCGCGATCCTTAGAATTATCCCGTTATGTTTCTGATCTGCGGGAAAAGGTTAGCAATCAACTTGCTATTAGCATTAAAACTTTCCGTCATCAAGCAGATCATCCTGATATTAAAAACTGCATCACTTGGTTAAACAAGCATTGCGGTCTTAATCAGTCAGGTGCAGAACAATTGATTGAATATATTTTATTAGGTCGTGCTTTATTAGGCACTGTACCGACACAGCAAAAGTTAATTGCTGAGCGTTGCTTTGATGAAACGGGCGGGATGCAACTTATTATTCATTCACCTTTCGGAGCACGAATTAATAAAGCATGGGGACTTGCCTTGCGTAAAAAGTTTTGTCGTTCATTTAATTTTGAATTACAAGCTGCTGCGACGGATAACGGAATTAATATTTCTCTTGCGGAACAACATAGCTTCCCCTTAGGTGATGTATTTCATTTTTTACATACAAATACCTTGAAAAATGTCGTAACACAAGCCGTTTTGCAATCACCCCTCTTCATTACACGGTGGCGGTGGACTGCATCTCGCTCTTTAGCACTTTCGCGCTTTCGGTTTGGTAAAAAAGTTCCTCCCAACATTCAGCGTGCTTTGGCAGATGATTTATTGGCAGCAGTGTTTCCTGACGCATCAGCGTGCCAAGATAATTTAGCGGGACAAGATATTATTCCACCTGATCATCCTTTAGTTTTTGAAGCATTGAAAGATTCATTAACTGAGGCGATGGATATAGAAGGCTTGATGAGTGTTATTCAATCCATTCAAGATGAAACCATTCAATGTATTGCCGTGGATACGCCGACACCTTCGGCATTTGCGCATGAAATTTTAAACGCAAATCCTTACGCCTATTTAGACGATGCGCCGCTTGAAGAAAGGCGTGCACGTGCAATTGAAATGCGTCGCATGCTGCCAGAAACGCTTTTGCAAGAAGTGGGTCAGTTGGATGAATCTGCAATTGAGCTAGTCATGCATGATGCTAAGCCTGACATTCGATCAGCAGAAGAGTTGCATGATGTTATGCAAACTTTAATTGCTCTACCTCAGACCTTCACTGAGAGTGATCCTGACTTTCAACATTGGCAAGGATTGATGCATGAATTAACGCAGCGTCAAACAGGTGTTATTGCCTATGAACAAGGCATATGTATGTGGATGGCTGTTGAGAAAGTTGAAACTTTTAAACAAATATATCCTCAAGCCATTTTCCCTCGCTCGCCCATTCCTGTTGAACAAACTATTCCACAACGCGAAGATGCTTTACTTGATTTACTACGCGGATGGCTCTTACATCTTGGCCCTACGCGTGCCGATAAGCTGAGCAATCTTTTATATCTTAGCATTTCTGAAATTGATGCAATCCTGTTACGTCTTGAAGCCACAGGGTTAATTCTTCGTGGGCAATTTACCCATGATGTTTCTGCTCTGGAATGGTGTGAGCGACGCTTATTGGCGAGAATTCATAAATTGACTGTGGGGCGATTACGTCAAGAAATTGCTCCCGTTCCAAGCGCGACTTTTATGCGTTGGCTTTGCCAATGGCAGCATTTGACTTCGGATTCTCAACTGCAGGGCGAACAAGGATTGCTAAATATTATTCGTCAATTACAAGGATTTGAAATTCCTGCCAATCGCTGGGAAAGACAAATTTTTTCAAAACGATTACTTGATTATCAAATGAGTATGTTGGATCAACTTTGTTTAACAGGCGTTGTGGGCTGGGGCCGCTTGTCTTCACATCCGCTTATGCTTGATGAACATCATGATACTACCAAAAAAATTGCGGCAAATAGCAGTATTCCAATAACTTTTTTCTTACGGGAGCAAGCTGCTAATCTCATCTTAAAAAAACCAAAGGTGACGGAAAATTTAGAGCAATTAAGTTTTATTGCCTTATCAATTTATGAATTTTTACAGCAAAAGGGTGCTTCTTTTTTTCCTGACATTCTGTATGGGGTTAAGCATTTAGCTGCAGAAGTTGAACAAGGATTATGGGAGCTTGTTGCAGCGGGTTTAATCACTGCAGATGGTTTTGATAATTTGCGTTCTCTTATCGATAAACGTCGCCGTTTACGTAAAGGCAGACGTAGCCGTTTTACTTTAGCTTCGGGTGCCCGTTGGTCTTTACTGCAAGCTTATGGCACTGATGAAATAACAGCAAAGCAATTGGAAGCCACGTGCTGGCAGCTTTTAACTCGCTATGGTGTTGTATTTCGGGATTTAATTGTTAGAGAGAAAAATTTACCACGGTGGCGGGATTTATTAATGACGTTTCGTCGTTTGGAAGATCGAGGTGAGATTCGCGGTGGACGTTTCGTGAGTGGTTTTTTAGGGGAACAATTTGCCCTTCCTAGCGCAGTTGAATCATTGCGTATTTGTCACAAATCAACTCCTGATGACCATGTCATTACCCTCACGTCAGCCGATCCCCTTAATTTAGTCGGTATCCTTCTTCCAGGGGAACGCGTCGCTGTTAATTCGAAAGTAAAAATCCGTTTAAAAAACGGTGTAGTTGTCGAAGAATGATTTCTTTAAATTTGGAAGGTTCGCAAAAGTCGCCAATGAGGCAATGCTTCACCCGCAATAACTTGTGAAGCATCTCCACCTTCAACATCTCATAAAAGATAAACGAATTCTTGTTAAACCCCTTCAAACTGCGGGCGAGTTTTTTGCAAAAATCCCTTCACACCGTTTTTAAAATCAGAAGTGACACTACAGGTAGCAAAAGCACGGCCTTCTTTCTCAAGATGAGTTGCCAAGTTTTGCTCCCAGCTTGAATTGACTAATTGTTTGGTTTGCGCAAAAGATTGAGTAGGACCTTGCGCGAGCCGTTTAATTAATTTCTGTGTTTGATCTGCAAGATGATCTTGAGGAACAACCCAATTAATTAATCCAGCATTTTGCGCAGCTGTTGCATCGAAAAGATCAGAGAGTAAAAGCCATTCCATCGCTTTTTTTACGCCAACTATGCGCGGTAAATTAAATGATGCGCCGCCATCAGGACTGATGCCAATACCACTGTAAGCCATGGTAAATTTGGTATCCTCGGCAGCAATAACAAGATCTGCTGCCATCATAATACTCATCCCAACACCTGCAACCGACCCATGGACACTTGCTAAAACTGGCTTGGGCATTTGCATTAAATTAAGAATTGATGCATTCAATGTGCGTACAATTTTCATAACATATTTAGGCATCGTGTCTAATTGATTGTAAAAAAAATTAATATCACCACCCGCCATAAATAAATCCCCAGCACCTTGCAACAATACAGCACGAATTGCTGCATTATTGCGAATTTCTTCGGTAAGGATTTCTAATTCATCACCCATTTTGTTATCGAAGCTATTGAAAGCTTGAGGTCGATTAAACGTAACCGTTGCAATGTTATGATCTACAGCAAATAAAAGTGTTTCAAACATGCTTCATTCCTTGTTCATTCAGCAGCAAATAAATTGTGTTTAACGATTGCGGATTTTCTCTCATCCTTAATTAAATAACTATCAAAAGTTACGATAAATCAGCTCAAGGTGATTTATATTTGCTCAGAAGTAGTTAAGCGTTAAGCTAAGTAATTGATTAACACCTTGTCTAATAAAGCTGGGTTAAAAAAAAGACGAGACTTTCAGTGCTATACTAAATTTTTATATTCATAGTAAGGGGAAGGTTATGAATGCGGTAGATTTCCTTATTAAAGAGCATAATAAAATAAGAAAAGCTTTTGCTGAAATTAGTAATAAAGTTCATCGTGATTTAACCAAAAGAGAAATGTTTGAAGCATTATCCCATGAACTAGTTAGACACGAAACAATGGAGCAAGAGGTTTGGTATCCAAAATTAAAGACGAATGAAAAATTACGTGATGTGATCAAACATTTGGTTTTCGAAGAAAAGACTGCAGCAAAAGCCATCAAGGAAATAAAAAAAATAAAAATACAAGAAGCCTGGGAAGAAAAATTTCTTAAATTAAAAAAAGATGTTGAGCATCATGCTACCGAAGAAGAAACCAAATTATTCCCTAAAGTTGAAAGATTACTAAATGAAGCTGAGCTCAATCGAATTGGCAAAGAATTGCGGGAATTCAAGCTTGAATTTGAAGAAGCACGATAATTTTTGCAAGACATCACGCCTGCAATTGAAAAAAACATATTCGATTGTTGAGTGAAAAATGCACGCCATGTTGCTCCGCTCGTGCGCGGCGTGTAAACTGCTGCATTACCTAAAATACATAAATAAAATAAATAGGGATGCATCGTATGAAAAATATTACTAAAATCTTGTTTCTACCCATCGTTGCTGCTTTTTTTATCACAGCCTGCGACAACAATCCTGAACGTCAAAAAGCTACGGGAGAAAAAGTAAAGGGAACAACACAAGCTGCGCTTGGAAATATGACAAATGATTCTGAGCTTAAAGCTGATGGTAAGGGGAATCGTATCAAAGGCGATTTACGCTCTACAAAGGAAGATGTGAAAGATATTGTAACGGGTAACTAACAATTATTGATAATAGAGGTATCTTGTTATTCAGGACAAGCTCTACCTCTAGCTGCATCATTATAAAAAATGCTAGATAGATATAATTGTGTAATAATTTACTCCCCCTCTCTTAATATAAATTGGAACTTGCCCATGATGAGAAAAAAATTTCTCGTAGGATTATTGTTGGCTGTCAGCACGGTGTCCTTTGCGGTAGAAACGTACGCTATACAAGTAAAAGTGAAAACCAATTCTAAACAAGTTTCTGCGCTTGGATTTTCCGTCCAGGGAAAAAAATACGGCATGTTGGGAAAATCTTACGAAAATAAAAATGTCCCACCTGGCGTTTATACATTCGGTTTTCGTGCTGGAAAGGATGTAGCGTGTAAGACAGCGAGTGGCAAAAAGAAAGTTACGCTCAAGAAAAACACAACCGCAATTTTGAAGTACAATGGTACAAAATGCGAAATGCGTCTTATACCGAGTAAGTAAAAGCGTCACTTCAAACCCACTACATCATGCTAGTGGGTTTGAGGATGGTAAACAGCTTTCAGTTGCTATTTGTGAAATAATTTATAAGGCTTCCATACTGTTACAGCATGATTATTAATATTGACTATTTCATTTGATTTTATAAATGCAATCCTATGTCCATCATATAGTTTTAATTCGTATTGTGTTGCGCTTAAAAATTTAAACCCATTAAACTCTCCCTTTTTGGCAATGAATTTAGGGGTAGGACCATTGTTATTGTTTACATTAAATGTATTTTTAATCAGACTAGCATATGGATCGTCACCATAATTAAAAAAGGCTTTCGATCCTGAATTATCTTCGACTAACAAACCTTGCGCTTTTAATTCGGCAGACAAAATGGTTTCAATTTTTTTAGTCGAGCTTAGCGTCTGCCTTGCCGAAGAAACAGTGATGGCCAAAGGTTTTGACGTTTTTCGTTTTGACTTCGCTTTAGTATAAAGATCCATCGCAGTAAGAATGGTATGAAGAGACGCTGAGTGATTTTCTCCATGTTGCAATTTAAAAACAGGGATAGTGTCTCGTAAATTTCCTGCATTAGCCAATGACAATTTTTGACAAGTGATTCTGTTCATACTTTTAAGGCAATAATTAATGGCAAATTTTGCCATTAATTCGAAATTATTATTTTTTTGTAAAATCACACCCCGTTGCATATTAACTTCTTTATCACATTCATCTTCTTCATTTTCTACGGCATATTTATTATAATTTTGCGCGTAATACTTGATGGTCTCTTTGCGTAATGTTCGTTCACCCGACATTAATAACACTCCAATGGTGCCGCCTGCTAATGCACTTGCACCGAGCAAAAAGTAACTTATTTCCCCAGCAAATAAATAATAAGGCGCAGTTGCGAAGATTGAAACTAGGGGAGCTAAAAAAGAAGTCAATGAAGGGTAGAAGGTATTTTTGGTCGTTTCTTCATATCTCTTTTCTAGCCATAGCCAAAATTCTCTTGAATTTTGAAAAGCAGTATTTGCGTCCAAAGTTAAATTGTTTTCTTTTTCAAAATCTTTAAATGCATTCATAAATATTTGGATACTTGCTTGTGTACTATCTTTTACTTCAGCCATAGTTGGCGCATTAATATACATAGCAAGTATCAATTTTTTTCTTAGAAAATCTTCTACATCTACTTTATTGAATGAATACACAATACTAGTGACAAGGGATTGTTCAAATTTTTCAACGAAATTTTGGCTTGATTTTTCTGGGAAGCAATTCTCGTATACTAATTTAATTTTTTCAATCATGGGCTTTGCAATATATAAAAGAAAATCCGTATAAATTTCTTCTTCTATACACAACAGCATTGTTTCTATTTTATGAATCTCCGTCATTAAATCTATTGTAAAGTTTCCAAAGACATAAATTTCCTTTGGATCAACACTTTTATAAATTGGATTGCCGTGTATATCCATTTTAATATTACTTAAATATTCAGGCGTATAAAGTTTTAGAAGTAAATTTAAGGTAACGGGGATTTTAGCTAGGCTATTAAATAAATCCTGAATGAATTGTTCATCCGATATTTTTTGATATTTTCTTACCTTTTTATCACGCATTTCAAAATCGACTCTTTAAGGGCTAAAGTTGAGTGATTATGACTTGCATTGCTTAAAGCAATCTTATTTCCCCATTAATGTGTTGTCTTAAGGCAATTTGTTATTTAATTCAATAGATAAGATCAATGACGCTTAACTTTACCTTAATATTTTTTAATATTAATTTGCTATGCTTAAGAGACCTAATAAAATGATGTGAATTTTATGGATTCTCGAAATAACTTAAACAAAAAGACAAAGCTCTATCGCAATTCTTTTCGAATATTTAGGGTCAACTCAAATAAAAATAAAACTCCTCCTTATTACACTAATAGGGTGGATTATGTTTATGCTACTATTGGTTCAATGTTTAGTTATGAGAATTTTTTAAATGATCAATTTGATGAAGATAAGATTTTTCGTGTAGGTTATATCCCTGAAGTTAAAGATCAAGCCGCGCATTTTAAAATTAAAGTTAATAAAAATTTATATCATTATTTAAGGTTAGTAAATGATGAAGCTTACACATTACATCAGAATAATGAAGAGTATTTTGTTTATGTAACTGATGAAATCCCTAACTTAACTAAACGTATTTCAACTGAACGGACATTTTCTCTTCAAGACTTACCTAGTAATACTAAAATTAATAAATTAGTTGAAATAATTGATAGCGCACTTCAGTATCCATTGTTGTATAAGATTGCCAATAGAATTCAGTCACAAGAAGAAATCATTCCTGCACCCAATGAAGATAATTCCGAAGTTATTGCTAAGCTTAAAAGCTTCTTTACCACGCTTTATGATGAGCGCAGTGATAACGAAGTAACCAACGCTGCGATTGCTATACGCTTTAAAACTTTAATGAGTAATGAAAAGGTTGAAGAATTTGGAATCTCTAAGATGCCAGTCGAACTTATTGAAGAATTCACCCAGGATCTTGCCGTTACGCTTAAAGATAAACCCCGCATGAGTAAAAATATGAGGGTGGCAGTTTATGGTGTTGTTGGCGCAATCGTTGGGGCGATTGTCGGTCTATTGCTCGGATCCGTTATATCCTACGGCGTAATGGGGATTCCTGGTGGTGTTGTAGGTGCTCTAACTGGTTTCACTTTAGGCACGGAACTTGCACTCGGTCTTGCTACATTAGGGAGTGTTGTAGGCGTTGCTACTAGGGTTTACCAGGATAAAAAACGCAGAAAAGATAGCTTATTTCACGCCCCGCAAACCGAACAGAGCGCAAGTGAGCCGATGGCGGATAAAGCACAAAATGACCCTACGAAGAAAGGTAAATAACCTCCATCATTAAAGACAAATTCTAACCACAGGCGGTAGAAAAGCATCTCAGTCTGTACAATTCATCACCTAATCCTGTCTTAAATTCCAGAATTTTCCATTTGGAGATAAAAAAATATTTAATCCTTAACCTTCCAACACCCTTAATTAACTAAAATAATAAGAATAAACATCTTTTTATTTAACTGGAGCAGGGTGAGCACATGCCACGATCAAATTGGAAAGGGGTTATTTCATTTGGCTTAGTCAGTATTCCGATCGTTTTATTTAATTCCGAGGATCCGTCGACGGGTGTGTCATTTAAGCAAATTAATCGCAAGACGGGTGCGAAAATAAAATATAAACGTGTTGATGTTGAGACGAATAAAGAAGTACCGTGGGAGCAAATTGGTAAAGGATATGAGTATGCCAAAGATGTCATCTTGCCTGTAGAAGAAGGTGAATTGGAAAGAGTGGCTGGAGAGAATGCAAGAACCATCGCGATTGAAGAATTCGTGGATAAAAATAGTATTAACTTCCTTAATATTGATGGCACTTATTATCTTGTTCCAGATAAAAATGGTGAAAAGGGTTATGTCATATTGAGAGAAGCTTTAAAACGTGCTAATAAAATAGGTGTCGCGAAAGTCATCATCAGTACCAAAGAATATTTAGCCGCGGTTTCTGTTTTTGAAAATGCTCTTGTTCTTCATTTGTTACGCTATCAGGAAGAAATTCGCGATTTAAATGAATTTAATATTCCGCAAGAGGATTACAAAAAATATAAAGTTAATAATAAAGAAATAGAAATTGCTCAAAAGCTAATCGGTTCCATGACAGCAAAATGGAAACCTTCTCAATACAAAGATGAATACAAAGAAGCAGTCGAAAAATGGGTCGAAGAAAAAGCAAATCACTTACCCGCATCAAAAATGGCCCCACGATCCACTGCGAAGAAACAAACCGGTAAAGTGATTGATTTTGTTGATTTATTACGAAAAAGTTTAGCGTCCTCGAAGCCAGTTAAAAGTCGTGGCAGCAAAAAAACTAAAGTTGCAAAACGAACACCACCATCCTCTAAAAATTTAACGCACCGTAAAACAGCTGCGAGGCATTAATTTTTATGGAAATTCCGATTGGTGTAGATGAAGAAAATCAGCCCGTTAATTTAAACTTAACCATGGTGAATCGTCACGGCCTAATTGCAGGCGCAACCGGTACCGGTAAAACAGTTACCATGCAAAAGATGGCAGAAGCATTCTCACGCGCTGGTATTTCCATATTCACGACTGACGTAAAAGGTGATTTATCAGGGATAGCTTATCCTGCCAGGATGAATCCTAAGTTAGAGCAAAGAATCAAAACTCTTGCTATTAAGAATTATACGCCACGCGGTTGTCCCGTTGAATTTTGGGATGTTTATGGCAAATTAGGTCATCCACTTCGAACCACGATCAGTGAAATGGGGCCGCTGTTATTGGCTCGATTATTAGAATTAAACCCCACCCAACAAGGTGTTTTAAACAGTGCATTTAAAATTGCTGATGAACAAGGCTTATTAATCCTTGATCTCAAAGATTTGGAGAGTCTATTCATTTTAATGAAAGCAAATGCCACGCAGTTGCAAAATAAATATGGAAATATGTCTTCAAGTACGATTGGGGCAATTCAAAGAGGTATTTTTACTTTAGCTTCGCGTGGGGGCGACATTTTTTTTGGCGAGCCTGCGTTCCGTTTAAATGATTTAATGCAAAAAGATTCATCAGGTTTCGGAAAAATAAATATCCTTGATGCTACTTCGTTAATTAATGATGGTCTCTTGTATAGTACTTTTTTGCTTTGGTTACTCTCTGAGCTTTTTGATAAAATGCCTGAGGTTGGTGATTTAGATCAACCCAAATTAGTTTTCTTTTTTGATGAAGCGCATCTTTTATTTAATTCAGCTCCTAAGCCTTTATTAGACAAAATAGAACAATTGGTTCGACTTATTCGTTCGAAAGGGATTGGCGTTTTTTTTATTACGCAAAACCCCATTGATGTTCCAGAATCCATATTAGGTCAATTAGGTAACCGGGTACAGCATGCACTTCGTGGCTTTACCCCCAAAGATCAGAAAAGTATTAAAGCCGCGGCTCAAACTTTTCGCCAAAATAAAAATTTAAAAGCTGAAACTATTATTAGTGAATTAGGTGTAGGCGAAGCGTTGGTTTCATTTCTAGATGCTAAAGGCATTCCATCGATTGTATCGCAAGCTAAAATTTTCCCTCCCGAATCGCGAATGGGCGCGATTACGGCAACTGAGCGAGAATCTTTAATTCAGCAATCCCCTTTACAAGATTTCTACCAAAAAGGAGTAGACCGCGAATCAGCTTTTGAAATATTAAATAAAAGAAACACCTCCCCTGGAGCGTTAGAGCCGCGTCATAAGAAAAGTCAGTCGTCGAATCGTCAATCACGAAATAATCGACGACAAACTCCTGCAGAAGCAGTCCTTGTATCAACTGCAAGAAGTGTTGGAACCCAGCTGGGTCGGCAAATAATTAGAGGGATTTTGGGGTCAATTTTTAAAAAAAAATAATTATTCAATTAAAATAATGACAGCAAATTTCT
Source organism: Gammaproteobacteria bacterium (assembly GCA_013816845.1). Lineage (NCBI taxonomy): Bacteria > Pseudomonadati > Pseudomonadota > Gammaproteobacteria > Gammaproteobacteria bacterium. The sequence continues at coordinate 318,572 of JACDDU010000004.1, read as the reverse complement.
TGTAAATTTTCAAAAGTAAAACAATGATTAACGGATTCGCAAAATTCATTTCGATACTTTATTGAGCGCGCATAATATTTTGCAATTTTTCTGGCTTGCAGCAGTGCATGCTTTTCGTTGTCCAGTAACTCTATAAGCATAGCCACATGCTCTAAAAATATTTTGCCAGTATCGGATAATGATGGGATAGAAAATTCTAAGTGTTGCGATGTTGCTATGAGTTGACCAATGAGCCAAGGTTGTCCGACACTGGCTCGACCCACCATGGCACCATTACATCCTAACTTCATCATCGTAAGAAGCGTTTCATCGTTTGCAATATCGCCATTGCCAATGACGGGAATTGAAAGCTCATTGACGAAATATTGAATTTGATCATAATGACAAGGCACATTATATTTTTCTGTCCAATGACGACCATGAACAACCACGAAATCAGTTCCAGCATCTTGGATGGCATGAATCAATTCATGATTGAAATTTTCAGTACTGTAACCATCCACGCGAATTTTAATTGAGACAGGCACATGGGTATTTTGTTTCATCGCCCGAATTAATTGATATAGATGACTTGCATTGGATAAATGCTTCGAGCCTGCGCCTTTTCGACGTATTTTTCCTGCAGGACAACCGCAGTTTAAATCTATTAAATTAGCGCCATAACTTGTTACCAGTTGAGACGCTGCGGCTAATTCACTCACTTCACTTCCTGAGAGTTGAAAGCAAACAGGACCTTCGTCTGCATATTTAGTAATATAACGTTTTTTGATCAGGTCTGATGAATGCAGAATCGTTTTGCAAGATATCATTTCAGTGCAAGTATAAGCAGGCTTGCTATAACGCCAGGTTAACAATCGGAAAGGGGCACAGCTAACACCAGCTAAAGGTCCTTGAATAAGATTAACTGGAAAAATCTGTTTTCCTAGTTGAAGTGGTTTGATCATATTTTGCATGATTATGGGTCGGAATGATTGGTGATGATTTAAAATATTTTTTTTTTAGTCAAAACAATTCATTAAGTTATGAAGCGTATGTCCGATAAAGTAAAGTTTACCTAACTTCTCAAAAGGGATAAACAAAAATTCGTGTTTATTTAACTTTAAATTTTTTATTTTTGTCGACTAATTAAATAGCCATGAGAAGGAAAATTACTTTGATATGGGTTGTTAGCTAGATTTTTAAAAATAAGGGCTTGATCTTCTTTTTAACATCCGAGATGAGCTTCAGATGATTTTCAGATTATCGTTGAACAAGCGTTATCTGTAAAAGTGCTATACGTAAGCAAGTATTCGAATAAGAAATTAATGAGCATCCTCTGCTCCTGTTCGTCTAAGAAATTTTTTTAATAATTAAGGCGTAAGTGTGGGGTGGTTAACATTCCAATCTGTCATTAACGTTTTAATATTACTGGGTATATTTTCATCCGATTCATGAGATAATTTTGAAAATAGGACGTGTATCGACTTTGCAACATCCAACCGTTTATTATCCAATTGTTGCCAATAATAATTAGAATTGATAATCGAGCTAATCCCTGAATAGAGAGCGAAAGTAAGAGCGCAAATATTGGCAGCGAGTGCGATGCGTTCATTATCTTGCTCTTCTTTTAAAATGGCAGGAACAATAAATTGAATGTAAATAGAACTTGCGCCAGTAAGTAAGCTGAGCGAGCCATTTAAAAAATGGGTTGAGTATTTTAGACCATGTTCGTAGTTTGATTTTTTTGCACTGTTGCGTTGAATACAATCTTGCAAGGGTACACTTGCTAAATAAGCTGAAACGGAATCATGTTGGGGCGCAGCTAAATTAAGCGTGTTTAAAATCTGTAGGTAAGAGTCGCCAGGAACCTGAGCTTTCATTTCTAATATTTTTAAATCATTTATAATACTATCAATTAAGTGCTGGTCTGCTTCAAGTTGAGTTTGCGTTTGATTTACAAATCTCGTCTTCAGTATTTCTGTTGTTGAGTAACCAACAACAGTTATGGGTAAGGATGCTGTTGCCAACATAATTTGAAAATCAGATTTGATCTTTACACCAAAAAAGGTCACAACAGATAATATAAAGCCACCTAACGCTGCTGCATTACCCAGCATCATATTGATAAGGGCGTTATAAGGGGAGGTAAGAGCGTATTTAATTTTGCCAAGACTATTCAGTAGGAATGCTTTCATTTTATTATTTTTAGACCTCTGTTAGAATGGGTCATAAAATAACCTAAAAATTAAATTGTGTCAATAATATACACTTGTCTTCAGCGTAATAGGAAAGCTCATAGCCATTAAGTTATTGATTTTATGTAAAGGTTAAATATACCTCCTTCTCCCTACTCCCATTTCTAAATAAATAGTCACCTCAAGCGTATTGAACTTGGAAAAGAATGGTTGGGTTGGGAAGGCAGCCAAAACTTGGATATTACCAAGGCTTGTAAGGAGCTACCACAAGAAGCCACCCGCTTTAGGAGCTCGTCTTTTAGAGGTCAATGTTAGTGTGTGCTTACCAGGCAAAACAAAATAACGAAAACGCTATGGATTGGGTGTTGGCTTTTTGTTCGATTTTAGCGAAAATCAATGAACTAAAGTAAACAAATTAAAGCGTAATCTAAAAGAAAGCCTGAAAAATTTAACTTACATTTAGCTTGCCCTACTCAAAGGTTATGTTGCGCCATTAATTCTTAACCCATCCATTCACTGTAAATGCAGGAATATAATTAATGCGTTCTAATAAGCAGATTACTTCTCCCGTCATGCTTTCTTATGACATGTCAGTGAGTGAAGAGGAATGGACAGCAATACAGCATTTAATAAATTCCAATGCTGATCCTGTTATAAGTAAAAAAGATACTAACTTATACAACCAAGCTCCTCGTTACACTGTGATTAAAATTAATCAAAATAATTTTTTTTTAATTGCTGATGGTAGGGGTCGCGATAAAAAAACTAATCCGCATGCTTTCTTTGGCAAGGGTGCTTTTGCACGGGTTAAAGGCGCAGTACAATTTTTAAAAAAGAAAGGGGGATATCAACCTGATGATAAAGGCTATGCTGTAAAAATATATAATCGTGGTCACTTGGAAGATGAAGATACTTTTAAAGATATTCTTGATGAAGCAAAATATTTTAAACAAGCCTATGGTTCAGTTGGTAAAGTGATTCGAAGCAACGATAAAAGCAAAGTTTATTTCATTATGCCTAAACTACCCGGAATAACCCTTGATCAAATCGATTATGCTAGTCTCTCTTTAAATCAATTAATTCAAATCATTATGGCAACAATCTTCGAACTTATCCGTTTTCAAGATATGGGTATAGCCCATGGTGATATTAAGTCGGATAATATTTTGTTTGATCAAACATCAGGACGAGCTTATTTTATTGATTTTGGTGTTTGTAGTCCATTTTATAGGTTGAGTCAATTCCAATTAGCAGAGTTAATCAATGCCTTTGAAAATCCTCTTAAACGCTATGTCGATGATAACGATCTTATTCCAGCTATCGTTGATGAAATCTTTTCCCTGGTTGACCCTCATACCCATAAATTAGCCTTAAATAATAGTTCCTCTGAAACATTAGCAAATAAGTTGCATACGATCATTACCGAAATGATGAATCATGCTTCGAGAAAAACATTAGAATGGTAAAAATACGATAGACATCGCAATGTTATTTGTATTTAGATCGCGGTCATAGCATTGTTATTACGAATGCTAAAAATTTTAACTGCGCACCATGCGAATGCAGATGGCACGGCGATATTCAGTAGCCTCGCAGGAATAACCTTGAGATAGATATTAAATAAGATACTCTGACAAGCACTAAAAAGTTATTCAAAAATTGAGATGCGGTATGTGTCAGCGAATTTGAGATATACCGTATCCAATTAATCGTTCTTAACTATTATATAACTAATGAATTTGTATTATTGACTCTATTTTAAGTAAAGTGTTTGTCACCCAATTTATTAAAAATAAATTCAATGACACATTTAACACGGGCCGACACATGGCCTGGGTGTAACAAGTAGATGGATTGTTCTTCATCGTATCGATGATTTTCAAGAAGAGGGATAAGTTTACCTTGTGTGATATTTTCTCTTATCATAAATGCAGAAAGCCGTGCTATACCTCCGCCTGACAACACCATTTTAGCAATGCTCTCGCCGTTATCTGCGCTAAAGGAATCTTTAGCATCCCATTCCCAAGTTGCTTTTTTGTTTTTAAAAGGCCAACGATTTAATTCAGGATGACCATAAAAATTGAGACAAATATGTTTTTTAAGATCTTCAAGTTTTTGTGGCGTACCGTAATGTTTCAAATATTTTGGTGAGGCTACTAATATCATTTTACTTTCTGCAAGTTTGCGCATCTTTAAAGATGAATCAGGTAATTTTCCAATCCTAACTGCGATATCACAACGTTCCACAAGCAAATCCACCACGACGTCAGTTGTTAATAATATAATTTCAATATTTGGATGCAAGTGGGTGAATTCTGCTAAAACAGGAATCAATTGATGTAAAGCAAAAGGAATGGAGCAAGTAATACGAACTTTCCCTTTTGGCTGAGATTTAAGCGATGCTTCAGCTTCTTTAATATCTGCGAGAATACGAATCACTTTATGATAGAAATGTTCGCCTTCTTCCGTTAAAACGACTTTGCGAGTGGTACGATGCATTAGCCGTACGCCTAATCTTGTTTCTAATCGCAAAATAATTTTACTGACTGAGGAAGGGTCCATGTGTAAACGTCGGGCGGCTTCCGAAAAATTCCCACTATCTACGACATGAGAAAAAATTTCCATTTCGCTAATACGATTATTATTTAATTCTTTCATTTATGAAAATAGATCATATGAGATGTGATTGATAGGATATTGTATCATAGATTAAAAATATCATACTACCAGCTTAAATTCCTAATCTGAGGTGGTTATGAAACGAAAAAAGAGTTATTTGCTGGCAATGTTTACTTTAATTTTATTGAATTTATCTATTGAGGGGTTTGCAGGGGGTACGTTTAATCAGACTGAAGATAATATTCTTCATACCACGGTATTCCATAATAAGGACCATAAAACATTAACCTTTTTAGTAACCTTTGGTGTGGGTTACGGTGATCGTCATCACTGTCAGATCGTGAAGAAAAGAATATTTAAAGCAACTCATACAGATGGCTGTGAAGCACATAATTACGGTCATTATTTAGCTAAAGAATATGGCCCAGAATTATTTACTTGCGTGAATGAAAATCTTCATGTCATCGGTAGTCAATTTCCTGATGAAAATATGACTTACGCTTTAACAAATAACGGTCAGTATTATACAAGTGCCCTCCCAGATAGAACGGATGTTTATCCAAAATAATAAAGGTCCGCTTAAGAATTAAAATGATAAAGCGAAGGTGATTTGAAGAAGTTACTTCAAACCAAATCTTCAAGGGCTAGACATAAATAACATTTGGTTTAGCCTATACGACGATCCATCCAATGCTACTGGAGGTGGCATTCATAACTAAGACAGGTGATAGCATGGAGATAAGTATGATGGGGTAAAAAAGCATCTACACCTATTGGCGGGCTCGCCTCATTCAAAAATATGATTTATTCGGTTCTGTATGGGGCAAAAGCAATTTCGACAACGCCATCCGGATTAAACATACTTTTGAAATGCCCAAACATTTCAAGTCGCGATTGGATGTCTTGATCGCGTGCAAGTAAGGCTTCCGCAAATTGTGCGATATCCTCGACAATGCGTTCGCATCTGTAATAAGACAAAATAGTTTGATCGATATTTGTCTTTTGATAACCTTGATAAAAATAGTGAATTTCATCCGATTTATTCCATACATTACCAACACCGCCACCAATGAACATCAAGTCACGTTCTTTAGGAGCCAATATGGGTTCATCCCAATCAATAATATAAATAGATTCATCCGCAGCGACTAAAACGTTGCCTGCATGAATATCTGCGTGGCACAGCACATAAGTATCAAAATTAGGACGAATTTTGTGTGATAGCGCTTCAGCAGTTTCCACTAATTGATGAATGATGCTAAGATTTTGTTTCAAATAAGATTTGAAATCGCTAGTAATTTTATCATCTGTTATATCAGATCCAATTTTATTATATAAAGATTTAACCATTTCGCGCCATTTAGGTGAGTAATTTTCTTTTCTTAATTGTTGCTTAATCTGAATGGGAACAAACGTTGCATGAATTTGATGTAAAGCTTGTCCAAGCTGTTTCCACTGTTTTTCAGTTAAATTTTTAATAAAACCATTGGGCGCAGGGATGAAAGGGGAGCTAATGACATGAAAGTGATTTACCTGTTGATATAATTTCCCTTCGAGGGTAAGGATAGGGAGAATAATTTCCTTTATGCCAGAATCATGAAGGAGACGGATAATCGATAAATTAACTTCATCATGATCACCCTGTTTAAATTTTATAAAATAAGATGTCGATTTTGCATCTGCTTTATACACACATGCATTGATATCAGCTCCACCTGAGATAAATTGCACAGCTTGAATATCAATTCCATAATAAGTTTTCATGAGACTGATAATTTCTTGCTCTTCAATAGGTTTCATTTGCATAGAAGTTATTTATTTACGAAGTAGTACAGTGTAAATCAAAAGATAAAGCGAGGATACTTTCAATTCCGTTCGAATAATTGCCCCGTAAAACCCTGGATACGGTCACCACGCAAGATGGATTGAGAAATGAGGTCATGTAATAAAAAGGTAGTTGCACTTATCTTGAAACATCACTGAGCACTTACGGTGAATTTCAAGCCAAGTGCGATATTTACTAATTAACTAGTTGCATTTTATTTTCCATATCTCTAATCTACTATCTAATTAGTAGATTAGAGATATTTATTATGCCAAGACCGAGACAACCAGGCTTAACAGAGAATGAACTAGAAGTAATGTACGTACTTTGGGAGCGAGCTCCCCTTAAGGTTTCTGATATTTTAGATTGCCTTAAAAGAACACCCCAACCTGCCTATACATCTCTTCTCACTCTCGTTCAAACCATGGAGAAAAAGGGATACATCAAACATCAAAAAGTAGGAAAAGCGTTTTCGTATCTTCCCATTCTTCAGCAGAAGAAATTTATTTTAACGGAAATGAAAAGGGTAGCTAAACGTCTCTTTGGTGGCTCTCCAGGTAAGTTGGTTTTGAACTTAGTTGAGAATGAACAACTCAACGACTCAGAAATAGAATCTCTGAAAAAGTTACTCAGTGATTAGGAATGAATTACTTTTCATATTTTCTTTTTCTGATTTCATTGTCAGGCTTGAGTCTGTTCATTATATTTTTAATTCGAGTTTTGGATTTTGCAAATACTTCTGTAGAACAAAAACTTAAGTTTATTAAAATTGGTGTAATGCTGATCGGGTTAGCGCCATTTATTTTTAGCGTTTTTAAATTATTTTCGTGGAAAACGCTTGAAGTCAATCTGCCCAGTGCAATAATGAATCACACATTGGTTCAAATTGTACCCAATATATTGACCTCCTCGCAATTCAATGGATTAATTTATTTATTTGTCGCATATATGATTGGTTTTGCAATAATGCTTTCTCGTATTTTATTTTCATATTTAACTGCGAAGGTACAATTATCAAAATCATTATTATCAACGATCAACGGACAAACCGTTTATCTTACTGAACGCATTCAAAGTCCCTTAAGTTTTGGTCTTCCCTTTGCAAAAATTTATTTCCCATTAGACGCAGAAAAAAGATGGACACCTCGAGAAATACAAATGAGTATAATTCATGAAAAAATTCATTTGGAACAAAATGATTCTTTGTGGAAATTATTTTCGCTTTTAGTGAAGGCATTATTATTTTTCGTGCCATGGTCATATTACCTTCATCGTAGACTGGAACTTGAAATGGAAATTTTTTGTGATATGAAAACTTGCACACGAACACGTGCAAACATAAATGAATATGGTGACCTTTTGCTAGGAATGATCTGCACTGAACCTAAAAATATAATTTTTACTAATTTAACAAATTCCACTTTAAAAAGAAGGTTTTTAGCTATGAAATCCAAAACAATTAAACGTTCCTTTTTGATAACCGCATTCAGCGCAATTTTACTATTCACTGGAGGAATAGTAATAGCCATGACAAGTGGGATTACGGGTGAAAAAAGTATTTTTGATATTACATCAAAGATATTGATCGATGGTAAGCTTGTTTCAAGCCCGCGTATTCGCAGTCGGGCTAATCAAGTGGCATCAATTTTTGTAGCTAATACAAATGGAACAAATAGTCTCAGCCTAGAATTAATTGCTAGAGATATTTCAGCACCCGGGATTAAAGACGCCATTGCAATGAATTGTGATGTTCAGTATAAAAATGGAGAAGAAAAAATACATTCTAAGCCTGAATTTATTCTAGCGCCAAATCAAGAAAGACGTATCCAAATTTCATCTGTCTCTGGTCACTTGTATGAAATGCTAGTAACCGCTAAAAGACAATAGTTTCATAACCGTATCCTCTATCAGATTTTTATCAGTTTAGTTTGATTTGCAAAGGGAAATAACATGAAAAATACTTTTATTAAAGCAATATTATTGTTTTTCTTCTCATTATCTTCAATAAATATAGTTTATGCAGATAAATTTTCTAACCATGCTATGAAAGCATATATTTTAAAAATTACCTCAAAAGATCCAAATAAAGTAGTGCCATTTGGCGGCTCATTCATGACAGTTTCTAATAAAAACTCTGTCATAACGAATATTTCAAATCAGGTAACTCCTTGCGAAATCCAAATAAAAACTAATTTTCTTGCAACTATGATTCAAGCACCTGATAGATATTCTGAAATCAAGGTTGAGATTGTAGAAAATAATGATAGTGTTGGACAATCAATTCTTTCAGGAACGGGACATTCAATCGTTACGCATAATGGTGGGAATACAGGTACATTTATTTTTGCTAAATAGATTGACCTATCGTATTAAAATTATACGCACAACTTAAAGAATTGGGCGTATAGAAAGTTCAAAATTAAGCACGTGAGAACCTTATATGTATTTATCAGTTGGATTCGTGAACCTTTGATTCAATTTTGAAATGCAACCTTTGATTAATTATTAGGCAGTATTTATATTTGTGCACGCTGTCAATAATATTAAAAAAAGGGATTGCTCGTGGGTCATACGCATCTAAATTATCTAAAACGATGTCAAATCCTGGCACTTTGGAAGGCTGGCTTTAATCAGAATCAGATTGCCAAAGAAGTCGGGGTATACAAGTCTACAATTTCTCGGGAATTTAGGCGCAATTTAACTTATGTACGGACAAGCATAGGTTATTGGGCATATAAACCAGATTACGCCCAAGGCTATGCTGATGCTAGAAGAAAAGCGAAGCGTCATTATTATAAATTTACTAAAGAAGTTGAAGAATTCGTAAGGACAAAACTTCTTGAGGATTGGAGCCCGGAGCAAATAAGTGGTTACGCTAAACGATGGGAATTATTTTCAATTAGCCACGAAAGGATTTATCAATTTATTATGGAGGATAAACAAAAGGGCGGAGAACTTTATAAACATTTACGGCATAAAAATAAAAAATATAGGAAGCGCTATGGAAGTGTTGCTAGATACGGAGCAATAAAGAATCGAAAGATGATAGATGAACGTCCTAAAATTGTTGGTGAAAAAAAAAGAATAGGTGATTGGAAAATCGATACGATTATTGGCAAAAATCAGAAACAGGCTGTACTTTCAATAGTGGAAAGAGTATCAAAATTTACATTACTAAGAAAACTTAAACAAAAAACGAGTGAAATGACAAAAGCCGCCATTACTGATGCGTTGGCAGAATATAAAAAATACGTTCACACAATTACCTCAGATAATGGCTGTGAATTTGCAAAACATGAGGAAGTCAGCATGGAACTCAATGCAGATTTCTTTTTTGCACATCCTTATTCTTCATGGGAACGAGGCCTTAATGAAAATACGAATGGTTTAATTCGGCAATACCTCAAAAAAGGCTCGGAGTTCACTAAAGTGACTAATCAAGACCTTGCTATAATAGAGGACAAATTGAATAATAGACCCCGGAAAACTCTTAATTATAAATCACCCAATGAAATTTTTAAAAGATAATAGCGGAGGTAGGTTTGCCAGTGATTGTATTACATATGCATCATGAGGATATCGATGTGGTAGCCAAGATACATACGCAACAATTTCCTAGGCAAAATAATTCTCATGGTTGGATAAGCTGCAATTTTGCAGCCTTTCCAAGAATAATGTTTTTTGTTGCAAGAGATGAAAAAGATAATGTTGTAGGCTATATAGAATGGTTGCAAAAAAGTGGATTTCGACAAGAATCCGTTATAGAGCTTGAACAGATAGCAGTCTTAAAAAATTATCAAGGCAAAGGCATTGGCACGAAACTGATTAAAGAGTCATTAACTCATATTAAGGCATATTTAGCTGATAACAATTCAAGCCTGAAAGCTGTATTAGTATCTACGAGGACTGATAATCAAGCCAAAGCCCTGTATAGAAAAGCTTTAGGAGCGGAAGAAGTTGCTGTGATAAAAGATCTATATTCCGCGGACGAAGTGGTTATGTTAGCACGGAATATTTAACATTTTGGTGGTTGCATTAGCAAGTTGAATGCGCGCTCCTTAGATCCAAGCTACTTCCTGTAATAGAAGTTACAAGAAGTAGTAGAGGCGTGAATACCCGTGGTTTCAAACAATCAATGCTACTCGCCCTGTTAAGACGCGTTGAAAGACTACCAGAAGTTAGAAGTAAGCTTAAAGCTTGCCTTAATAGTTAATTGTATATAATAATATCATTTCAATAATTATAAATCTTTTTTTATCCTTAATTTTTCATGGTTATTATATGCTCAGCACCTCCACTTTCTTTACCTCCCCTACTGAAGATCGTACAAAAGCGTTACTTACGACAGGACTTAAACATGTTCTTTCAACATGCGTATTGGGCGCTTCAAATAAAATGGAAGATATAGAAAAAACAAATGGGTGGGTTTGCTTTCAACAATTTCGTTATCACAAAAGAGGAAATTACAGAAAGACCAATGCTCTCCAATTAACTAATGAAGATAAAACAGAATTCTATTTTGATTCGTATAATACACGTGAATTATTTGTTAAAACAAATAAAAAATGGTTTTATCATTGCAAAGATTATGCCTCTGCACAAAATCCAGATCCCCATTTTGCAATAAAATTTTCCGGGCTCAATCCTTTATGGGATCCAGAGTTTCATCTTCAAGAAAATCACAGAAATGTTTTATTGCTTGCGATCATCGCCCAAGCCAAGAGAGCAGGAAAATGTTCTGAAAGAGCTTGTCTTTTAGCTAAATATTTATGGGAGCATAAAAAAGGCATACAAAGAATAGAAACTATTTCTTTCAATTTTGATCATGTCATCGTCATTGTTAATAGAGAAGGTAACCTAGCTGATCCTAAAACGTGGGGGAAGGCTCAAATCGTGGATGGTTGGTATCCAAAGGAAGGATCGATTTACTCCGCCAAGGAATTTATTCAAAAAGCCAAAGAAGTTAGAGAATTTATGATGAAGGAAGACGGAGAGCAATATAAGATTGGTATGAGTTACAAGAAAAAAGACTTTCCCGCAGAAATACGTTGGTCTTGTCGCGAGGAAATATTCCCGCAAGTAGATATATACCCAACCTATTCAACTTCTCCATTTTATCCGGTTGAGTATTATTATAATGTACTCAACGCTTATACTTTAGACTTATTTAAATCAAAAGATGATTTTGATCCTATGGCAGAAGAAAAAGCTCAACATGAAAAAAATTTCAAAGATTGTTTATCACAGATAGTAAGGCTACCTTCTCTCAAAATTAAGTAATTTTGTATGGCAGTAAGTCGTTGAAAAGTTCCTATGTTCGATAGCTGTTTATATTTTGGTTTGCAGCAATAGTGAACTTGAAATAACAATTCTTCCTAGTTTATAAATGTTAATACATTTCTGCAAATGGCATGAACGATTAAAATTGAAATGATGTTATTCAAAAACATTGTCGGATCTATAAAAAATAATGATAAAAAAAATATAATTTTATCGTATAAAATATTCTACATTTAGAAGGCCTAATCAGTAATGAATCGATTTATTAGCAAATTAAGTATGCCTGAAACATTGGATATCAATACAGCTACATCATTAGTTTATATGGGTCTAATTATTCTCACAGCTTACCTAACCTACTTTTATACTCCAGTAATCTCTTTGGTTTTAATTTTTGTTTTATGTTTTCAGCGAAAATGGAAAATCGAAAACCATTTAATTAAATTGACAGTACTAGCGATGCTGTTGCCATTGTTAACAAATTTATTTTTTGTATCTTTAAAAGAAATAATCATTATTAGTTTTAATGGTTTTTCATACTTAAAATCTGATATGGAAGTTCATTTTACAAACCCAACATATAATTTACTATTCAAAGCCTTACATTTAGTAAATCAATTTTTGACATGTGTTGTTATCGCAACAATATCAGCAACACAATTACTATTAAATATAGCATTTCCAATAGGGAAGAAAATTTGGCGTATAATTATTTGTTTAAAATTACAGTTCCTTTAATAATTTCTGCTTTTGTTGGATTTTTTTTGGGAATTGCGAATTTTATCAATTTATTAGAATTTACTAATTATCTAAATTCAGGTATCGATTATCGTAGAGTATTGATCATCGATAAAAAAGTTGATGATTTTTATATTCGTGCTTATCGCACGAATTATCAAGGTGCATTGGGCGCGTTTGGAGTAGAGATTGAGCAAGAAAAGTATTTACCATTTAATTTAAAATTTGTGAGGGACATCAGCAGTTATTATCATTGTGACAAGGTACAAATTGATATTTTGAATAATCATGTTATCCGCATCAAACCCGATTTTGATGAGCATGAAACGAACATCGATTTGAAATCGCCAAAAATATTCAATCTCAAGCCTTTTACGCAATAAAGTTTTTAAAATTTATGTTTAATATTGAAAGTAAATCATTTTCAATAATCTAATGATCATTGCAATTACATTTAATTAACTATGATCTGTGCTTCAAAACCCATAAATTTGGAACATTCCTTTATATATAATTGTTTGTACCTCAGTTGTAATATGCAAAAGCTGCGTTTAACAATTGAATTACCGAAGCGGGAACTCTACAAATATGAGCATATACACACTGCATACTCCCTTTATTTAATGATTAATAAGTTAAATACAAATTTTTTTTACCGGAGAATTTGAACAATCCAGGAGTGTTAGTAGATGCTGATTGTTTTGTATTAACCGTAAGTTGTTTAAAATTTCCTTGGTCGGTAATCGATCGGCAGGATTAATACTAATTAAGCCATTTATTATTTGTGACATTATGTCATTTTTTTCACTTAAAAAGTCAATAATTTGTTGATGATAATTGCTATATTGGTTAGCAAAATCATGAAGCGTTTCATCTGCATTATAGTCATAATACTTATCATATAATAATTCATACATTGTCATTCCTAAAGCATAAATATCTGAATAAGTACTATAGGTACAAATTTCATTTTTTTTATATGCACAGATAACTTCTGGGGGAATATGCGAACCTTTTAATTGACTCAAATATATTCCATTTTCTAATTGAGCTGAGCAACCATAGTCATGCAGAATTGCTTTGGCATTACTAAATAAAATATTGTCTGGCCATACATCTAAGTGTAAGTAATGATTAGCGTGTAAAAACTCTAATTGTTCTGTTAGTTGTATGAAGCATCGTATTTTTTCCGAGGCAGAAAGTTGACTAAAAATGTTCTTCAATTTAATCCCATCAATATATTTCATTATAGAGTAATGTTTCTCTTGATTATTTACGCTAATCCTCGTTAAGCCTGAAATGAATTGATTTGTTAATTTCAATAAAGTATCTTCTATTTCAATTTGTTTGTTGACGTAAACTCTTGCCTTTTCTTTGTCACCCATAGTTTTAAAATAATATTCAATCTGACTCGTAACATTCTGAATTTTGATGGCAACAATTTGCCCTGATTTGACTAAAATACCCTTCTTGACTGATCCGAAAGCTCCTTTTCCTAGCAGTTTGTGTAGTTCAAAAGTATTGCTTGAGTCATCAAAAATATATGATGAAGACAATGATGGTTCATGCGAATAAATCTCAAATGGGTTGTTAAAAAAGCTAACCCCATTGCGGTATTTATGGAGCTTCTGCAAATTAGGATTTAACTTTTTTATTAGATCAACCTTCTCGGCTGTTCTTGTATCCATTTTTGATATCCCTTTTGTTGCATTAGGTGATTACATTAACCATCATTATGATCAGCAATCACTTTTTTATAACCACATGATTCTCGCAATTTATCAATCGCATTGTGACTAATATGATTATTACTAATATCAATTAATCTTAAGGCACAAAAATTAATAAAGGGTTTTACTGCTGCATCATGTAAATTGTTATTGCGGATATAAATAAATTCTAAATATAATTTATTTAAGGCGGCCATGCCTTCGTCCCCAACTTCATTATCATTGATGTGTAAATCGTGCAACTTTGTCTGTGTCAAGCGTTTAACACCACTCGCAGTAATGTGATTATGATCTACGTATAGGTAGGTGAGCGTTCGATTATTGCTAAAACTAGCAATACCAGTATCACCAATTTCATTATTATTTAATTGCAAGGTACGCACGGTATCATTTTTAGCTAATGCTTGCGCCCCTCGTGCACTAATATGATTATTATTTAAATTTAAATATGTTGTTTCTAAACGTGATAACGCGTTAGCGCCTACATCACCAATATTATTCTCAGCCAGGTTTATATCGATAAATCGCGTAGCTTTCTTAGCTAAAGCGACAGCGCCTTTATCAGAGAATTGATTGTTATTGGCATATAAAAATTTAAGTTGAGGCATTTTAGCTATGATATCTGCAGCAGTATAATTTAAATGGTTATCAGAAATATTTAAACTGTCAATAACATTGTTTTGCGTGAATGCTACTAATCCTTCTGCGTCAAATTGATTATGAGCAACTCCTAGTGTTTGCAACTTCACATTTTTCGCAAGTTCTTTTAATCCGGCATTACCGATTTGATTATGATTTAATTGTAAATTAATTATTTTAGTATTTTTAGCTAATGCAATTGCTCCTTTATCCGTAATATTATTATCATTCAAATATAATTGGCTAATATTACTACTATTGGCTAGCATAGCAGCACTCTTATCAGAAATATTATTTTTACTTAAATTGATGCTATAGGCCTCCATATTTGCTTCGATTAACTTATTGATCCCTTGTTCATTGATATCATTATCTGCTAAATCAATACGATTAAAATCATCCTTTTTTATATAAGCAATGATGGTGGGTATTTGCTCGATCGTTATATTGCAATGGGATAAATCTAATGTACAACTTCGACTTGTTGGTAAATGCATATGATGGGCATGATCGTCAATATTGGTTATGCACTGATTAGCTAGCGCGTAGTTGGTTGGAAGGACGGTGAGTAAAGAATTGAGTAATAGTAGTGATAAACGTTTGGTCATGATTTTTTGAGTTGACATAGATATTCCTAGTATTCATTTAAAAATTCATTTGCATACTTTAAAACCATGACTTAGTAAAGTCAACATACATAGGGAGCTATATATTTTAAATAAAGAGTTTCATGCGCTTAATGAGCTAAAAGCGCCCGACCTAATTTTGGTGATAAGAAGAGAGAAATTTGAGGCAATAGGCTTGAACACCATATTCTTGTGAAAAATTTTACTGATGAATTGAGCGACTGCACGCATTACATCTTAGGGGACATACCTCTAAGGTTTAGAGCTAATCTAGATCTCTGAAATTTTTACCGATTACTTTATGGCGCTAACGTATTGAGTTAAAATAATTTCCGAATACGTGACTAGATTCTGAATCTCGCCCTTTACACTTTGTATAATTCCTCTGTTATCATATTAATATTGCGCCTTGCGCTTAAGGAGATTGGCATGGGAAAAATTACATTAGGCTATGATGATAACCTTGGATTGCCGAGTGATTTTGCAGCAAAGATTGGATGTGAAATTAAACCCTATCATGATTTGTCACAAATGATTGATGCTTATGATCAAGGTCAATTAGCTGCAATGTTTATTCCTGCGGGAACACTTCCTTATATAAGTCAGTATGAAATTATTGCGCAAGCACTTTTTGGTCCCGATAATAAAAGTGTATTGCAATCTAATTTTGTTACAACAAAGAATATGACTATTGAAGAAATTAAAAACTTTTCATTAGGTCGGGTTAATGAATACTGCACAACGAGTTATTGGGCGCCTCTCATTTATTTAATAGATTTAGTTCCGCAAGATACTGTTATTAAATTTGTCGAGACTAACGGATTTGAAGATTTATTATTGAAAACAGCATCGGGAGCTGTTGATGGTTCCACGGTATGGGATATTTATTTAGAAAAAAATCCTACTGCTGCAAAAAAGGTTCATGAGTTATTTCATGTCAGTAATTTACCCACACCCATCATCATCGGCAATCAACAATTTCCTAGTGAATTAAAAAATAACATCACTCAATTTCAATCGGAAGATCACGCTTCTTTTTTTCATAACTTTACAGCTGCCGATCTCAATTCGATTAATCAATTTAAATCTCAAATACAAAGAGCCAGACGTCATTTCAATCTCAAAATAGATGAGTATATTTAACGTTTTTAATTAAAATAAATAAGTTATTTTTAATCATTAATAGTAAAAAATTAAGCAGTTATTGTGCTCTAATTTAAGGCACCTCCCCTTTTTCATTCATATTTTTTATGCCTAAAACCTGCTAACTCGTTAATTAATTGAAAAATCATCCATTGGGGGAATCTATTTTTATATACTAAAAATAAATTTTCATCATCAACACTGAAACCTTTATAATAAATAAAACAAGGGATGAAAATAGCATGGACAAAAGTAGCCTCGTAACAGCTTTTCATCTGCAGACAACTGATGTGATTTCTCCGACGATTACCAACAATGTTGGCAAAGCTTTTATTGTTGATAAAAATAATTTCGCGGCCCTTGCAGGGGTCACTTGTTATGCATTGGAGGTTTGGGATGCTTCAATGCGGTTGCCGCACTGGCATCCCAATGCTTCAGAATTAGGCTATGTTGTCTCAGGTACTATCGAAGTTATTATTTGGCGCTCACCTGGTGAGAGTGCGGTTTTTACTTTATCTGCAGGGATGTGTTGGTTCATCCCGCAAGCAGCATTGCATTCTCTTAATAATGTGGGTGATAAACCCGCGCAATTGTTTGTTGGGTTTAGTTCAGATACACCACAAGATATCGATTTACCTGTCGCCTTCAATGGGATCCCCGCGCCCTTACGCGATGCTTATACTTCCCCTCATACTGAATTACTCAATTGGCAAGGTACGACTAGCAATCCGCTGGTGGGGAAATTCCCTCCTCTTCCGGAGTTAAGGCACGTCTTAACTGCAAGTCCATATGGTTTTGATCTGGCTAAAGTCACGCCGTTATTTGATGAAAAATTAATTGGCTCAGTTGTGTGGGGTATTCAAAGTAATTGGGCTATCCTCGAAAATATTTCTATCTTGCGCGCCAAATTAAAACCTAATGTTGCGCGTGATGCGATTTGGTATCCTGATGTTGGTACCTTGTACGTCGTGGCTCAAGGCACAGGAACGTTCCATCTCATCATGGCGGGATCAGAGCCTACGCCTATCGCTGTCAAAATGTTTGATTATTTTTATGTGCCCGCAGGTTTTTTGCATACTTTTATCAATACTTCAAACACTGATTTTGAAGTTATTGCTTTTTTCACTAAAGCAAATCCACAGCCAGAAGTATCTTTATCCGTTGCCACAAGCTTTTTCCCAGACATGATTCGACAAGCTGCTATGATGCAGTATGGAAATCTACAAAATACCGGTGACCCCTTGAAACATTTAAATTTTAAAACAAAGAGTCCTTACCTCATCCCCCTCAAATCAAAGTAATGATGCACGAAATTTTTCTACAGGGAAGTAGAAATGACAGTAACGCGATTTAGTTTTTTCTCTAGAGTTTCATTAATTGGGCCCGGTTTACTGGTGATGTTAGCCGATACGGACGCAGGCAGTTTAATTTTATCTGCGCAAAGTGGTGCAACTTGGGGATATCGTTTATTACTTTTGCAAATTATTCTAGTGCCTGTTTTATTTATGGCGCAAGAATTAACCCTACGTTTAGGTTTAGCAACCGGTAAGGGACATGGGGAGTTAATTAAAGAATACTTTGGTTCGTGGAGTGCTTGGATTTCAGTCGTGACGCTCGTGATTTGCTGCATCGGCGCATTGCTAACCGAGCTGAGTGGATTAGTAGCTGTGGGTGATTTATTTGGCATTGCACCCGGGAAAACATTAGTAACGGTCGTTAGTTTACTTACCCTTATGATATGGACGGGTTCTTACCGTTCGATTGAGCGGATTGCAATTTGTGTAGGAATTTTTGAAAT
>JACDDU010000003.1:300000-489459 GCA_013816845.1 Gammaproteobacteria bacterium | reverse complement strand
CATATACGCTATATTCCTCACTCACCTCTCGGTAAGCACGCACATTTTTCACTCTCAATTTGTTAAAGATCATTCGCTTCAGAAGTCCGGCATTCTACACCCTCACAATTTACTGTCAACAAAATATTTCATTTGTTTTCAAATAAAAGCGAAGCACCTTTTTTCAGGTGAGGCCGGAGGTTAGTTGATAAAATTAGTTTGGTTGCGATGCCCGTTTGCAGAAGGAACTTAATTGCACATTCTTCTTATGCGGAGCTTAACCAACCTCAAAAGTATAGCAAATAAAGAACAAAATGTCTAAATTTGATTCAATAAAAGTTTAATTTTACTTTCTCTTTGCTTCTAAGAACTTACGTAAAAACTGAGCAGTATAAGAGTCTTTAGATTTCGCAATCGTTTCCGGCGTTCCCTGTGCAATAATTTTTCCGCCTCCCGCTCCGCCCTCCGGCCCCAAATCAATAACCCAATCGGATGTTTTAATGACATCGAGATTATGCTCTATGATAACAATGGTGTTTCCTTGATCGCGTAATCGGTGCAACACTTTCAAAAGCTGCTCTATATCAAAGAAATGCAAGCCGGTGGTGGGCTCATCTAAGAGATACAAAATTTGCCCTGAGCTTTTGCGTGAAAGCTCTTTCGCAAGTTTAATGCGTTGAGCTTCACCACCCGAAAGTGTTGTCGCATTTTGACCTAAAGTAATATAGGACAACCCAACGTCCACCAGGGTTTGGAGTTTTCGTCCGATAACGGGGATCGCACTAAAAAAGTCGCGCGCGTCTTCTACAGTCATATCTAATATTTGACTGATATTTTTACCTTTAAAAAGGATTTCAAGCGTTTCGCGGTTGTAACGTTTCCCTTGGCAGATATCACATTGAACATAAACATCAGCTAGAAAGTGCATCTCAACCTTGATAACTCCCTCTCCCTGGCATGCTTCACAGCGTCCACCTTTTACATTAAAGCTAAAGCGTCCGGGCAAATAGCCGCGTGAGCGAGATTCCTGCGTCCCCGCAAAGAGATCACGAACCCCCGTAAAAATTCCCGTATACGTGGCTGGATTGGAACGTGGGGTACGGCCGATGGGGCTTTGGTCAATAACCACCGCGGTTTCTAAATATTCTAAGCCATCAATACGATCATAAGGTGCAGGCTCAGCAGAAGTAGCTCGATTCAGTAATCGTGCAGCTAGAGGGGCCAAGGTATCATTAATTAAAGTAGATTTTCCTGATCCCGAAACCCCGGTTACACAAGTAATCAATCCAATCGGAATGTCGACATCGATTGATTTCAAATTATTGCCACGTGCACCCCGCAAGCTAATTTGTTTTTCGGGATTAAAGGGAAAACGTTTGAGTGGAATGGGAATTTGCCGTTTGCCCGATAAATATTGACCCGTTAATGATTCAGGAGCACGCATGAGATCGCTAGGCTTCCCTTCTGCAACAATATGGCCTCCATGTACCCCCGCTCCTGGCCCTAAATCAAGCACATAATCAGCGCTTCTGATCGCATCTTCATCATGTTCTACGACAATAACGGTATTACCTAAATCGCGTAGATGGTGTAACGTTTTTAATAATCGTTCATTATCACGCTGGTGCAACCCAATTGAAGGTTCATCCAAAATATACATCACCCCCACTAAGCCTGAACCAATTTGACTGGCCAAACGAATACGTTGTGCTTCGCCACCAGATAGTGTTTCTGCACTCCGATCTAAACTAATGTAATCCAAACCTACATCGACTAAAAAACTAAGCCGACTAATTAATTCTTTAAAAATTTTTGCCGCAATCTCACCGCGATAACCAGGCAAATGCAAATGTTCAAAAAACTTTTTAGATTGACCAACTGGCCAGGAAGCGATTTCGGGTAAACTTTTATCGCTAATAAAAACATTCCGACCAGCAAGATTTAACCGTGCACCGTGACATTCCTCACAAGTTTTTACTGCTATATACTTATGCAAATCTTCGCGAACAAAATCAGACTCAGTTGCATTATACCGACGCTCAAAATTGGGAATAATCCCTTCAAATGCATTGCGTTTTGTATAACTATAACCATCATCATCTTCATAATGAAAACGAACAATTTCACTATCGCCCTGGAGCAATACAGTTTTAATTTTTTTAGGTAGCGCACTGAAGGGCACGTCCAAACTAAATTTATAATGCTTAGCTAAAGAAGTTAGGATGTGATGATAGTAACCATTGCGTTTATCCCACCCGCGAATAGCACCTTCTGCTAAGCTGCGCTCGGGATTAACGATCAAGTCAGCATCAAAAACTTCATTAACGCCTAAGCCATCACATTCAGGACATGCTCCGACAGGTGAGTTGAATGAAAATAATCGAGGGGACAACTCAGGCAAACTATATCCACAATCAGGACAGGCAAACTTAGCGGAAAAAACTTTAATTGGTTTCTTTGGCTCATCAAGCAAACCCACTGCGGCTAAGCCATCAGCAAGTTTTAACGCGGTTTCAACAGATTCTGCTAGTCGGACACGCATGTCGGGGCGAACTTTCACGCGATCAATCACTACTTCAATGGTATGCTTTTTGCGCAAATCTAATTTCTGAGGCTGATCAAGCTCAATTAATTTACCATCGATGCGAGCGCGTACAAAACCTTGTCCTCGCAACTCTTGCAACAATTCAACAAATTCACCTTTGCGCTCTTGCACTACGGGAGCCAGCACCATAATTTTAGTATCTTCCGGATAGGCAAGTACGGTGTCGACTATTTGACTCACGGTCTGTGCTTCTAAAATCTGTCCATGCACATGGCATCGTGGCTGCCCTGCTTTTGCAAACAGTAAGCGCAAATAATCATGGATTTCTGTAATCGTTCCTACTGTCGAGCGAGGATTATGCGAAGTCGATTTCTGCTCAATTGAAATAGCTGGAGACAAGCCTTCGATATGATCCACATCAGGCTTTTCCATCATGGACAAAAACTGGCGAGCATAAGCTGATAGCGATTCAACATAACGGCGTTGGCCTTCAGCATAAAGCGTATCAAAAGCAAGAGATGATTTTCCCGACCCAGACAACCCGGTGATTACAATTAGTTTGTCTCTCGGTAAATCGACATTAATATTTTTTAAATTGTGGGTTCTGGCCCCACGAATACGGATATATTTCATTACCTACCAGTTAGCTATAGAGGAGAAAGGGCAACATTATATACGATTTTTATCTGCGAGGCGTACCTAGGCTCAATGCGCTTATGGTTTGCTTGCGAGCCAAAAGGTATAATGCCCAGGCTTTAACCCAACTCACGCAAATAAATACATGACAAATAATACTCAAACTAAGATGACTTCGACAGAATGGAAAGCGATAGGCAGCATTTCCACCATCATGGCTTTGCGCATGATTGGGCTTTTCATGATGATTCCCATTTTCTCCTTATATGCTACAGGATTACAAAATGCGACCCCGCTCTTAATTGGGTTGGCCCTGGGAATTTATGGCTTATTTCAAGCTCTTTTTCAAATTCCTTTTGGTGCGCTCTCGGATCGCTTTGGGCGAAAACCTATTATTTTTACTGGATTATTATTATTTGTGCTTGGCAGCATCATTGCAGGCACGTCTCATTCTATTTTTTGGATGATCGTGGGCCGCAGCTTACAAGGTACGGGAGCAGTCGGAGCGACATTGCTTGCGCTCATGGCTGATCTGACGCGGGAAGAACATCGAACCAAAGCCATGGCCATTGCCGGTATTTCTATTGGCTTTTCTTTTTCCATTGCTTTATTTATCGGCCCCATTCTTAACCAATGGATTTCAGTAGGCGGATTGTTTTATCTCGCTGCATTTTTAGCGCTGATGGGAATGACGATGCTCTACTTTTTACCTACACCGCCACGTATCTCCCAAATAAAACCGCGCGGTCAATTTTTTTCCCTAATAACCCACGCTCAGCTCGCTCGATTAAATATCGGTATTTTTATTCTGCATACGCTTTTTACTGCAACCTTCGTCGTGCTGCCCATTATCCTTCGCAATACGCTCGGCATCGCAGCTGAGGATCAGTGGCTTATTTATCTCCCGACTTTATTATTCGCCTTTGCCTGTTGCTTAATCATGGTAAGTATCGCTGAGCGTAAACAACAACATCGGTTTTACTTTTTAATGAGCATCTCTTTATTAATTACGGCCGAGGTTTTACTCTGGAGATATTCAACCCAGTTACCGCTCATCGTCTTCAGCTTAGGGTGCTTCTTTACGGGCTTTTCCATTCTTGAAGCGTTTTTACCTTCATTAGTATCCAAGATAGCGCCGCCTGGAGCGAAAGGAAGTGCATTGGGGCTCTATTCTTTTGCGCAATTTTCCGGTATCTTTGTCGGCGGTGTGATGGGTGGATGGCTGTATGGTCACATCAATTTTCAAGCTGTTTATCTCTGTTGCGCATTGCTTGCCTCTCTTTGGCTTTTAATTGCCTTCTCTATGCAAACCACCCGCATCACCACACACATGCTCAAACTGCATCCGACCCGATTAAAAGGATGGGAAAGTATTGCTGCTCAATTGCAAAAACTTTCCGCAGTTCATGAAGTGACATTTGTTGCGGAAGAAGGCATTGTTTATATAAAAATCGAACGTGAGGTCTTACAGAATCCATCCTTTATTGCCTTAAAAGAAGCGGCACAGAGCGCTTGCCCTTAGATTTAAATAGCGATACAACAAGGTACCGATCCCCTTCAAGATAGGGTACGGTATAAAATGCAAAAATCTAGTTAGGAGAAATGAAATGGCACGAGGTGTTAACAAAGTAATATTAATAGGTAACTTAGGACGCGATCCTGAAATGCGTTACACGCCAAACGGCTTAGCAGTTGCCAACATTACACTTGCAACAACCGATTCATGGAAAGATAAACAAAGCGGGGAAAATCAAGAACGCACTGAGTGGCACCGTGTTGTAATGTATCAGCGCTTGGCAGAAATTGCTGGGGAATATTTACGCAAAGGCTCCAAGGTTTACATTGAAGGTCGTTTACAAACGCGTAAATGGCAAGATAAAACCAGTGGTCTTGACCGATTTACGACAGAAATTATCGCTGAAAACTTACAAATGTTAGATAGCAAAGGCAGTGGGGATAATCGTTCAGACGCAAATTTTGAACCACGCACAGTTGCCGCAGCACCCGTTGCCGCAGCGGCAGGTGGAAATGCAGCGCCTGCAATGGATAGTTTCGACGATGATATTCCATTTTAAAAACCACCATTAGAAAATTTGTTAATTTTTACCCTAAAGCCCTTATTGTGAGGGCTTTATTTTTTATAGATGTTGATTTTAGGTATCAGGGTCACGACGGACTTTTAATATATAAATTTAATTCCATATGATGCGTTGTTGTTTTTTAAAATGAATACGTTTTTTAATTTTTTGGTTTCATACTTAAATAAGTTAACAAAAAAATATGATTATGTTGTGATTTTATTTATAAATTTATTATATTCAATAGGATATTAAAGCTATTTGGTCATGGGTAGAAAGACCATTTTAAATTCAGTAATCTAGCAATATAAAACTATTTAGCATGAGTGTTAAAGAAAAATATTACAAAGAATTATATAAATTAAAGCCATTAATTTCTGAAAGTTATTAGTGGCTTTTTTTCTAAATAAAAATAGAAAATTAAAAATAATCTATGAAATCAGTTTAGCTGGAGAAATGTATGAAAAATGAAAGCCTCCCAAACGTAAATGACTTTGACGCCTATCACCCAGAGCATGTCCCACTATTTGAAGCAATCTATGGCAAAAATTTAATCTCGCTAGGGGGGCTAACCGCTATAGACAACATGTTTTCAGATTTAAATATAAGAGGGCTGAAAGCTTTAGATCTAGGGTTCGGCTTAGGTGGTGTTGCATTCTATTTAGCGGAAAAATATCAAATGAATATTGCTGGAATAGAGATGTACACTTGGATGGTGCAGTATGCCAAAAGCCACGCTCCTTCAACTTTATCTAATTCGCTAGAATTCAATACCTACGATAGCTTTGGCAATTTTCCCTATGAACCAGAAACGTTTGAGCTAGTATATAGCAAAGGCGTTTTAAATCATGTTGCTGATAAAGTAAGCTTATTTAAGCAAATCAATTCAGTATTAAAGTCCAATGGATTATTTGTGATCGCGGATTGGATTTTCTTAGAGACAACAAACGGCAGCTCAGCTCCTGTAGTTTGCGAAACAAAAGAATCTTATGAACAAGTGCTACTCGATACTGGTTTCAGTGAAATTAGTTTTCGTGATGACAGTGAATTATTTCTCAACTATGCCAAGGAATTATTAACTAGACTGTCTAACAACCAAAGTCTCATTAAACAAAAATATGGGGAAGAATTATTCTTAATCATTCAGAAACAACATGAAGAACTAATTGAGAAAATCCAACAACATCAAAAAATAGCTACTAGGATTGTGACAAAGAAAGCGCCATACTAGCAAAAATTAATCTAATGCTTTAAAACACACTCTTTATAGATAGTATCTTAAAAAATTGGCGAGACTAACGATCAAAATAATATGCAATTGGCATTAACTTTTCACAAATTATATTTTACAGAGAGTGACTTAATAAAATATGGTTTTAAATAGTTACAAGTTATTTAGAAGAAAACAAAAGATTTATTGCTAACTTCCATTTTAATAAACCGCCTCTAGGCTTAAGTTAAATATATAATCCGCAGGCTTTTAAATTAAAGCTCAAATACAATTGCAGCAGTTATCAGCAATGAGGTGCTTCTTGATTGGGTTCATTTGCATATAAGATTTGAAGTGCAGCTTTGCCACCTTCCATGCGTGTAACCTCGTGCCCTCAAGGCTTCGCGAAGAAAATGACGGGTTAAAATGAGTGACACAGATTACTATCACAGTTTGTTGCTTAGCAAAATCCTGTTTAGTGCGCATGGCTTATACGAGCATGATCAATAACTTGAACGAGTTATTGATTGTGGGCGTACCCATACGATTAAATTAATGAATAGAGATAACAATGGCTAGATGGATAACGAAAAATTGTAAAGCGAATGGAGTGGACGTGCATTACCGTCGGACCGGTGGTGACAAACCTCCTCTCGTTCTATTGCACGGATTAATGCTAAGTGGAGCTTGCTGGATTCCCTTGGCGAGAGAATTAGAGGAGGATTATGACGTTGTCATGCCCGACGCTCGAGGGCACGGGCATTCCAGCGCTCCGGGCCATGGTTACTATTATAACAATTTCGCAGCTGATGTTGTGAGCCTCATTGAAACGCTCGGATTAACGCGTCCCGTACTACTTGGTCATTCCATGGGTGGCATGACAGCCGCTTTAGTTGGGAGTCTGCAACCAAGACAACTCCGTGGACTTATCTTAGCGGATCCCACCTTCTTGACACCGCAATTCCAGGAAAAAGTTCACAAGAGTGACGTGGCAGAGCAACATCGTCGGATTCTCAATCAGTCAAAAGCGGATTACCTGGCTAAAGCTCAGGTTCGACACAGTCATCGCACACAAGAAATTATTGAGTTATTTGCCGAGGCAAGATTTCAAACTAGCATTGATGCCTTCGAAATTTTAACACCACCCAATCCTAACTATGTGCAATTGATCAAAACGCTCGCTATGCCAAGCCTACTTGTCATCGGTGATGCTGGCTCCATCGTCTCAGTTGAAATGGCCACCGAACTTACTAAACTCAATCCACATTTACAAGTTGCACAGATTGCAGAAGCTGGCCATGCTATTCCCTTTGATCAGCCCGAGCATTTTTTGGCTGTAGTTCAAACGTTTTTACGTTCAATAAAAAGCTAAGTTTCTTTCTGAGTCAGGAAACACTTTTTTAAAATTCGTCAACAATTTAATTTTTTAACTTAAAAAAGTTAAAGCGTCTGAGGGGCAGTACAAAAATAAAAGTTCACTTTAAATTAGGAGATCGTCAATACATGACGCGTTTAAAAAACAAAGTTGCAATCATTACTGGGGGTAATAGCGGTATAGGCAAAGGGATTGCCAAGCACTTCTTGGCGGAAGGAGCACAAGTCGTTATTTTTGGTCGCAATCAGCAATCGCTCGATCAAGCCAAAGAGGAACTAGGCGACCCACTATTGGTCGTTCAAGGTGATGTAACTAATACTCAGCATTTAGAGAATCTGTATAAACAAACCTTATTGCAATATGGTCAATGCGATATTTTAGTAGCTAATGCAGGCGTAGGAGAGCGTATTCATATAGATAACGCAACGGAAGAAAATTTTGACCGAATGGTCGATAGCAACTATCGCGGCACTTTTTTTACGGTCAGACACGCGCTTACTTATCTCAACCCTCGCGCCTCTATCATTTTAATTGCATCCTGTGGCGCGACGATTACCCTTAAACGCCATAGTATTTATGCTTCCACTAAAGCTGCCATTGTGAAATTAGCAAAAAGCTTTGCTTATGACTTAGCCGATAGATCAATCCGTGTGAATAGCATTTCCCCTGGATACGTGAAAACACCTATATTTGATGAGCGACTGCGAAGTGATCCTGGATATTTATCACGCCGCGAAGCCAACATACCCTTAAAAAGAATCGGTACACCGCAAGATATTGCTAATGCAGCATTATTTCTTGCAAGTGACGAATCTTCATACATCACAGGAATAGATTTATTAGTCGATGGCGGATATTCGGCATCATTTCCCGAGCCCACTTAATTTTGCAATTTTGGTCCAACTGTTTACGCCAAAATGTTTTATAAAAAGTGAGGAAAAATCAATGCTCATTTAAATCGCTTGCTGCAATAAAAAAGCACATAAGCGTGTCAAAAATTAATTAATCATTGTCACTCCTGCGCAAGCGAATGGCTGCAAGCATTGAGAATGAATCACTTAAGAGTTATGTATAAAACCACTAGTGGGACAAAGCGCTTAAGCTTTACCAGCTTTTTTCTTATGAAGTTTCAATGTCTGAATCGATAGACATACGGCGAGCGCATAAAATCATAAAAAGACCTTTTTAGTCTAATGTTCAAAAGGGTCATTAAAGTTAAAGTAAAAAAAACAAATGTAGTTACTTTATTATAAAAAATGTTTAGCAAAATGATTAAAAGTATAAAATCGTTTTAATCATTTAAGATAATAGTTATTTATTCAAATAAATTGATAAACTAGGTTTACATTAGATTTAGGATGTGCCCAGATAGGAAATTGCGTCAATGAAGAGCCGTTGCTATTGATGAAATAGACACGGCTTTTTTGCGTACCGGAAAATAAATTAAGGATGAAAAAAATGAGATTGAAATTAATTAGCCCATATTGTCTGATGGTTGCCCTGGCCAGTGTTCCCACTTGGAACTTAGCAAACGCGGGGCCAGAATCCATTTCTGAAACTGAAATTAAGCATCGTGCCGAAATAAGTACGCTTCAACGTATTGAAAAGGATTTTGATTTTGATTGGAACCGATATGTCACCATTGAACCCAACAAATTAAAAATTGCTAACGTTGAAGCCTTTATTGCGACACTCGGCGACCCCGTGACATTATCCTTGCTAGATCGTCAAGCTTTAGGAAAAATATTTTACAAGCTGGGCACATTTTACACCCACATTGAACGAAAATCAGATTTAGCGATTGCTAAACTGAGCAAAGCTGACCAACTACTCAGCATTCCAAAAGATAAAGCTTGGATATACAATCATCTTGCTTATGCTTATGAACAAAAATTTGCAGCCTCCAAAAACGTAATTGATAAGAAACGAGCACTTGATTTTACCCATAAAGTTATTGCAGTGTTATATCCCGGTCATCGTAATCAAGAAGTTGCTTTTGCTTATTGTGTAAGAGGATTAATCCATAATGATGCGAAAGATTTTGATCATGCAGAAAAAAATTACCGTTTAGCACTACATTTGTACGAAAAAATGCCGAATGGTAAAGATGATCAATATGCTCGCGCCAAAAATCGACTTGCACACATTATCTTAGATCAAACTGGCCGCGAGAAAGAAGCTTTAACACTCCTAGAGGAAGTCAAAAACTATTGGCAAACCAGTGGAAAAATTACACATGATCCTTACGCCGCTAGAAATTTACTCTCGTTAGGCGAAGCTTATTTAAAAGTGGGCAATGCGATCCATGCACGTCGTGAATTTGAAAACGCTATTTTAATTTATAAAAATGTTTATGGTCAGGATAATGATATGCTGGCTAAACCTTATCAATTGCTTGCTGCTGCTAATCAAAAAATTCGAGCTTTGGAACAAGCTTCTTTAGGCGAAGATCAGCTTACCAAATAACTAACGTTAGTCTATATTTTTCTGTTTTAATTTCATAATGACTGAGAGCCGCTTGCAAGGCGGCTCTCAGCAACTTGCCTTTATCCTTCTACAACAAGTTTTCCTTGGCCTTCAAAAGAGGAATTGCTTTCCCCAATGACTTGGGTCATGGCTTTGATGGGAAAAGTTCCAACCTTTTCTTCTTGCACCACAACAAAAGACTTGGATTGGTTGGTAAAGGTACCTTCTGGAAAAAGTTCGATATGTTTGACACTTCGAAACAAACGATTATCACAATTCACCTCCATGATATATTTATAGAGTTGATTTTGTGCGGTGTTGTTTCGAATAGTGACGCCATGATTTCCTTCAACGTAACTATATTGGTTACGGTGTGAGTGTTGATTGGGTGCATTGGCGAGTGCTGATGCATATCCTAAAGGTGGACGAGTTTGGGTCACATCCATAATTCCTCCCACTGCACCGGGAGAGGTTTCCGTTGTTTCTGAAATAATGCGATAACCTTTCCCTTGATGAGCAAAGGTTTGAAAACTAGCTAAAGTGAGGCTTAATAAAAACGCATATTTAAATACTTTTGCAATTTGCATGGTGTTTTCCTTAATAAATTAAAAATGAAAGAGTGATATTGCGGGAGGAAAAGAAAAATAGAATGGTTTAATGAATGACCCATGCACACATGAAGATAATGCACACAAGTTCCATCACTAAACGTGTGGAGACAAACTTCAAGAAGGGAAATATAACGAAAGGAGCGCCATTTTCATGGAAAAGATTTCAAGTGTCAAGTGTTTTCCATTAGGATTTTAATCGGGTCGGTTTGTAGTCGTAGCCCGATGAATTTTCCACCGTAAGGTCAGGTTGCTCTCGCCATACGTAACTTGTAATCGTTGCTTTAACTGTATTAAATAAGGCAAATAAAGGAAAAAATAGCGGACATTGCGAACGTCTTTTTAAATTTCTTGCCTTCATTTTAAAATCATCACTATGATGGGCTAATTCTTCAGTTGCAAAAAGTAAATACTCAATTTTATCTTGTCGATCGAGAACTTTATCAATATTGCTCATCATAATTTTTTTCAAGTCGTCGACTTGTTCTAAAATTAAATCGGTTTTAGTTTTAGCCGCCTGCACCGGATCTTGCATGATGACCATTAACTCACGATTCGTTTTTGCAACCCGAATTTTTTCAAAAATGCCCAGCTGCATCGAGGTGGGAATTTTTTCATCTACCGCAAGAAATGCAAATCGATCAGGAGCAATAAAGGCATAATAAACACCATGAGGCGTGCTTAATTCGTGAATCCCATTCTCACCTACCAGCGCATCTGCAACCGGCAAGAGTTGTTTTTTTATGAATTTTTCTTCTGCTGATTTCCATAAAAAGTTTTTAGAAGCAGAGGTTGATAAGATCATTCCGTCGGGCTGAAGATAAACAATGATGGTTGCTATTTTCATGTTCAATCTTTCTCCTTGACCGCGTTTTTATTCTAGTAGTTGTTATCGGAATATCATTATTACCAGGAAATGATTTTCAAATAAATAAAATCCATATTAAAATTGCCATAACTTTGCCAGGTGCGCCAATTTAATATTGTTTTATTAATGCCCTTGTGACTACTTTTAGCCATAGCATACAAATGCGCGCTCGAAGGAGTGGTTCCGAAATCGCTTGTCAAAATTATGCAACATTGCAAACCACCCGGGCAGCATGAGACCGAAGGAGATTGTTGGTGCAGGAAAGCTTTAGGTAAGAAGATTGAGAAAGCTTGAGGTATACTTTTTATCAGTCGTCCCTATGCAATGACTATCACTAATGGATATACCTTTGACAGGAGAGTCACTTTATGCGGTTTTATCACTGTACTTTAATAGCAAGTTCGCTTCTTATTCCCTTTTTAACTTTAAATACTACCCTTGCCCAAGGTACCCCGCCCACAACAGAATTAGTTATTGAATCCGATAAAATATTTGATCCGAAAATACTTTCGCTTAATTCTATGGCTATGTATGAAAAAACATTTAATTTTGACTGGAATAATTGCGCAACCATCGTTCCTAACAAATCCAAAATTGTCGAAATCGATAGTTTTATCAGAGCGACAGATCGTAGAGAGTTTCAAACTTTATCAGCTCAAGATCAAGAAGCGCTAGGTCGCATGCTTTATAAGATGGGAACTTATTATACTCATATTGACCATCATCCAGACCGCGCAATTCTTTACATGGATATGGCGAGTAAATTATTACGTAAATCTGAAGAAAAAAGTTGGAATGACAATCATTTAAGCTATGCCTACGAACAAAAATTTGCGCGCTCTTTGGAAAGCAAAGATAAGAAAAAAGCTGACTATTATGCTAATAAAGTTTTAACTCAGCATAAGAATCAAACTAAATCAGTCGCCTTCGCTTATTGCATGAAAGGCATGCTGGATGGGGATTCAAAAGATTATACGCATGCTGAACAGCACTTTCAAAAAGCAATTAATATTTATGAGCATCTTCCGAATGGTAAAGATGAACAATATGCTCGGGTCAAAAATCGACTCGCTGCCACTTTATTAGCAATGAACACGCGTGATGATGAAGCCCTACTAATGTTGCAGCAAGTGAACCAATTTTGGCAACATCGAAATGCAAGTCAAAATCCATATGCTGCGCGAAATTTTCTTTCCTTAGGTGAAGCTTATTTAAAAATTGGTAATACCAATGAAGCCACGGCGAAATTAAAAAGAGCTATTCAAATTTATCAAAATGTTTATGGCAATAATGATGAACACTTAATTAAACCCTATGAATTACTATCTTTTGCTTATAATAAAAAAGGTGATGAGCAACTCGCCAAAACTTACGAGCAACGCGCGCTTCATCTCAATAAATTAATGACATCATCACGTTAATTATTGCGGAACAATGACGCTTAGCGCTGATGGAATTAAGCTTATTTTGACAGGTGGTGAGCATATTGCGTCACCATCTGCATAAGCAAGATATTGTTGGGGGGCATTAATTGTAACTTGCTTACCTTGTAATACCTTAAAACCCGGTAAATCTAAATGCGTCCCCTTAAACAAATGAGGTATGGCCGTCAATGCACGCCACTTTGAAATATCACTGACCATCACAATATCTAGCAACCCATCTTGCAGCGAAGCATTGGGTGCAAGTTTAATGCCTCCGCCATAATAAGGCGCATTAGCAACTGCAACCGTATAACCGAGATGATCAATGTCAACATTATCGATCTGAACTTTAAATGAGATGGGTTTAAATTTGAAAAGCGCCTGCAAACCACTCATTAAATAAACAGCAGGACCTTTAATAAAACGTGCGCGATTCGCTATATCATTGGCAAGCGAATCAAAGCCTAAACTACAAATACCTAAAAAGGGCTGACCATTGACTTTAGCCAAGTCGATTTTAATGATTTTACCCCGAACCAAAAGCTGGCAAGCACGCAAAGGATGCAATGGAATTTTGAGCACGCGCGCTAAATCATTGCCTCGACCAGCAGGAATCAAAGCTAATGTTCCTTGATTTTCGTAAATGACGGCAAGCAATGCCCGGACTGTCCCATCACCGCCTACACTTGCAATAATTTCATTACGTTTTATTCCGGCAAGCGCGGCTTCCTTTGCTTCTTGAATATTCTTTGTAATGTGTGTGTGAAAATTAATCGCATGTTTTTGTAAATATTTTTCAATTTTATTTACAAGCGATAATGCTCTTCCTCTTCCCGCAATGGGGTTAACTAAAACACAAAATTTTCGGTTATCCATGATCAATCATCGTCTTAACGCTAAGCACGTAATGTACAACAAAACACGGGAACGAGAAAATCCATTCATTAACCTACGTTGGCAAATAAAATTATTATTGTTATGATAATGACTGATTAATAACCATAAAGTAAAGAATATGTTAAGTATTGGATTAATGAGTGGAACATCGATGGATGGAATTGATGCAGCGCTCATCGATACGGATGGCGAAGCTGAAATTAATGATCGTTTAGGGCAATTGCACATCCCTTACCACCCCTGCTTTACTATCCTTTTAAAAGCCACTGAATGGGCGATAAGAAAAAATAAAGGTGATTTAGAAAAAGCATCCTTAAATTATCAGCAATCGCTTTACGATTATCTCGAAGATGAACTCCATCTCTTGCCCTTAGCGCTTAATGATAAAATTGAAGAACTGAACGCTTATCTTTTTGCTCATAGCGATTCTAATCAAAAAATTAACTTAGCCATGGTAATCAAACATTCAACCGACTTGCACGGGCAAGCGGTGCAAGCCTTACTCCAATCAACGCGCTATCAAGCCCAACAAATTGATGTTGTGGGTTATCATGGTCAAACAATGTTTCACCAACCTTTGATTAATAAATCGATTATTATCGGAGACGGACAAGCATTAGCAAATCAAATAGGGATTACCGTAGTCAATGACTTCCGGCGCCTCGATATGGCAGCGGGGGGACAAGGCGCTCCTTTAGCGCCCCTCTACCATCAAGCGCTCGCTAAACGAGATAAAAAAATTCCTGCGGCGATTATTAACTGCGGCGGTATTGCTAATATTACTTTGGTGAATAGTGAAGCAGATAGCGACCTCATAGCGTTTGATACGGGACCAGGAAATGGATTGTTAGATCGACTTGTTCGACATCGAACACACGGTACAGAGCACATGGATAAAAACGGTCATTATGGATTAAAGGGTCATGTTCATGATGAAGTCTTAAAAGCACTCTTTGCGAAATCCATTCTTCGTGCGGGCGAAAATTATTTTGCCCTACCCCCTCCTAAATCGCTTGATATTGGTGAACTCACATTAATTCCTGAACTTGCAATGCTGACGTTAGAGGATGCGTGTGCAACGCTTGAAGCATTCACGGCTGCGAGTATTGTAACCAGTGTCATCCAGCTTAATATTGATTTACCACGCTATTGGGTTTTAGTCGGAGGAGGTTGGCATAACCCTGTTATCTACAATGAATTGAAATGTCGTTTAATCGAAAAATGCGGGATAGACACAAGCATCGTTAAAGCTGATGAAATGGGTTGGAATAGCCAAGCGATGGAAGCACAAATTTTTGCATACCTTGCCGTGCGTAGTTTGCAAAAAAAACCTTTGAGCTTACCCGGGACTACAGGCGTTAGTAAACCGCATTCAGGCGGTCAAGCTTTTCTGCCCAACAGACTTGCTACGCAGTAACTGCTAAAACACTTTTCAAATTTTCAACGCTTATTTTCGCACCGCTTAAAATGATAACTACGTTTTTGCCTTGTAACGTTTCGCTACATTTTATTAATGCAGCTAGCGCTACACCCGCTGCGCCTTCGACTAGCATATAGTGAGTCTTAATCAAGGTTACAATAGCTTGTTTAATTTCTTCTTCGCTCACAAGAATATATTGATCAACGTAGCGTTGGCAAAGTGGAAAAGTAATAGCATCCGCCACAATGCCGCCCGCGGTCGCATCCGAAATGGTAGGGAGCGTGTGCATTTCAATAATCTTTCCTGCTTTAATTGATTCTGTCATCACGGGAGAATTAATCGGTTGGGCGCCAATAATCTGGATGTGCGGCGCAACTTGTTTTAAAAAGCCTGCAATACCTGCAATTAATCCCCCGCCCCCAATAGGTACAATAACCGCATCAATAGATTTCAATTGATTAATAAGTTCATAACCAATTGTTCCCTGGCCACTAATAACTTGCTGATCATTGTAAGGTGAGATATAGATACGATCATGTTGCTTGGCATAAGCTTTGGCAAAACGCTCTGTCACCATCGTATCGTTTCCATGAAATTCAATGGGAACCCCATAACTCTGAATCGCTTCCACTTTGGCAGGGGATGCATTCTCGGGTACAAAAACCATGCCTTTCATTTTTAACTGATGCAATCCAAATGCAACGGCAGTGCCATGATTTCCGGATGAAGCCGTTACAACACCTTGTGTGCGCTCAGCAAGTGAAAGCGTTAATAACTTATTAAAAGCCCCGCGGGCTTTAAAAGCACTAGTAAATTGTAAATTTTCACACTTCAAATATACTTCTACGCCAGTCAGCTTGCTAAGTCGTATTGAATAATCGAGAGGTGTCTTACGAATGTAATGGTGAATGCGACTTGCAGCGGCCAACACTTCATTCATGACATCAAACATAAGCGCCACTTCCGTGTTGAAATTTGATCTCTCTATTTTACCAAATTTTCAAGAGATTAACGCTTGTGATCACATAAATTTTTTACTTTTATATGATTGAAAAATGTAAGACAAACCATATCAAACGTCTAAATGTTGTCTTACTAGGTTTTGCGCATTAAACAGCTGCACTAGGTAAGATGGAGGGCAAAGCCAGCGTATGCTGGCTCACTTAATTTTGAGGAAAATACAAATACTCTTTAATTCAAGGTGATTGCGCAATCCATGTAGCTTGCGTTGCAGGTGTAAATATCATCGTTAAACTTTTTCCAATTTGGATTGGCAAGATCAGGCTGAATGCTAGGATGAATTGTTTTTAATCTAACCATTTTAAACTTACTATTGTTGTAAGTAAAAAATACAGAAGTTTCCGTATGGTTTGGCGAACTATACGCAACGCCTGAAACGAAATTAAAAACATCGGTTCGATCTTTGCTAAGGGTTGCATTTGAAACGTCTTCTATAAGGAGGCGGCGATTGAAGTCATGACATTTTAATTTGTTTAAATGATTTAATTTACAAGTGAGTCGTTCTGGTGGGTGGTAACGCTCTGTTGCATTAGCGACACTCATTAATCCTATTATTAAAGTCACAACACTTATCCTTAATTTAAACATCATCGCTCAATCATCCCTGTAATAATTTAAAATCGCGTGGAGGTTAGCGGTTCAATCCGAGGCTGTCAACCCAGGAAAATAAGTAAGGCAATAAAAAATGTTAATTTAGTTTCAATTTGGTATGATTGCGAAATCTATCAAAAGTGATTAAATATAAAATTATTTATCATCATAAAAGGGACCTGGTATGACTACTGCTTTACTCTTGTTAGAAATCCAGAATGATTATTTTCCGCAAGGAAGGATACCATTAGAAAAAAGTCTTGAAGCAAGCTACAAAGCTCAAGCAGTTTTACACGCTTATCGTGAAAGTAAGCTACCCGTTGTCCATATACAACATATTTCCACGCATCCCGATGCAGCTTATCTTTTACCTTGCACAAAGGGTGCTGAATTTCATACCAATGTTGCTCCGATCAAAGGTGAGACCATTGTCAAAAAACATTATCCAAACAGCTTCAAAGACACGGCTTTATTGAACCATTTGAAAAAAAATAAAATTAGACACCTTGTTATTTGCGGCATGATGACGCACATGACGGTGGATGCAACGGTGCGTGCAGCATATGACCTTGGCTTCACTTGTACCGTCATTCATGATGCATGCGCTGCACGTCAATTAGAATTTGGGCATACGATCATTCCTTCCCAGAATGTTCATTATGCATTTTTAGCTGCATTTCAACCGTCTTACGCCAATATCTTAGGGAGCGATGATGTGCTTGAGCGAGCAGACGTGCGTATAGCCGAGGCATCTTAAAGGGTACTCATGAATTGGGAGTCTTCTTATTCACCGCCCGATCCGCTTGTATGGCAAGGTCGTGCCGATATTCCGGCTGATTCTTGTTTTTTCCAGCGTATGCAGACTTTAAATTTATTAGAACACCTTCCTCCTCAATG
This sequence comes from Gammaproteobacteria bacterium, assembly GCA_013816845.1. NCBI lineage: Bacteria > Pseudomonadati > Pseudomonadota > Gammaproteobacteria > Gammaproteobacteria bacterium. Next base: position 471,445 of record JACDDU010000003.1, on the reverse strand, counting down.
CACTCAGCTAGCTTTTGCTCTGATTGGCTTTAAGTGCGATGAGGGTGTAAGACGTGATCAAGGTCGAACGGGAGCGACGGAGGGACCGACTGCCATTCGACATAAACTAGCTAAACTGCCCATTCAAAATCCTAACATTATTTGTTTTGATGTAGGAAACATCACCTGCACAGATCATGATTTAGAAAAAAGTCAGGCAGCTCTTGCTGAAGTCGTTGCATTATTGCTAAAGCAAAATATTCGACCGATCGTTTTAGGTGGGGGTCACGAAGCAGCCTGGGGACATTATTTAGGCATAGCCCTGGCCTATCCTGCAGAAAAAAAACTGGGAATTATAAATTTTGATGCCCATTTTGACTTGACGGCGCCACGTGGACATAAGCCTAGCGCGCAGAGTGCGTTTTACCAAATCGCCATTGCTCATCAAAAAGCGCATCAGCATTTCGACTATAACTGCATTGGTATCCAACATGCAGGCAATATTCGCCAACAATTTGAAGTGGCAAAAAAATTAAAAACCAAATTGATTTTAGCGGATGAAATGCATCAAGGTTTACAGGAAAAATGTTTTGATTTTGTTGATCGAGTGATCGATGAAAACGATTCCATTTATATGAGTATTTCGCTCGATGTGTTCTCTCCCGCCTTTGCACCTGGAGTGAGTACGATCCAACCGCTCGGCTTGAATCCTTGGCATACCATTCCTCTCATCCGTCAAGTTGCCGCTTCAGGAAAAGCTATCAGTTATGATATTGTTGAGCACGTGCCACGGTACGATGTTGATCATCGGACCGCTAAACTTGCAGCAACTTTAATTTACGAAATAATTCACCATCATAATGAAAATCCTCGAACGTGGTAAAAATTTGCAACTTTCCTCCACCGCCCCCCTAGAACACCCGTTTGGCCAACCTATTTATCCAGTATTACTTCGTTGGTTTTCGAAAAAAGGTCGCAAAAATTTGCCCTGGCAACTTAATAAAACGCCTTATCGAGTTTGGATTTCGGAAATTATGTTGCAGCAAACACAAGTCAGAACGGTACATGATTATTTTCTACGTTTTATCGCCCGCTTCCCTACAGTTCAATGCTTAGCTAATGCACATGAAGATGAAGTGTTACATGTTTGGACGGGTTTAGGATATTACCGACGTGCCAGGCTCTTGCATAAGACCGCTCAATTAATAGCTACTGAGTTTAAAGGTGAATTTCCTGCTGATGTAGATATTCTTACCACCCTGCCAGGTATTGGACGTACCACGGCTGGGGCAATTTGTTCGTTAGCTTTTGATCAGCCTGGCGTTATTTTAGATGGGAATGTCAAACGTGTCCTCGCTAGATATTATGCGCTTCAAAACCCCACAATTGAAAAAATTGCTCAGAAACAGTTATGGCAATGGGCCGCTTACAATCAACCTAAGAAAAAAAACTTTGCTGATTATACGCAAGCTTTAATGGATTTGGGCGCGCTCGTTTGCTTGCCAAAAAATCCTAAATGCCTAATCTGTCCACTCGTCCAAAGGTGCCAAGCCCATCACCAAAATCTCACCCACCTTCTGCCCGTAAAAAAACCGAGTGCGAAATTACCCACTAAAAGCGCTACTTTTTTAGTTTTCTGTCATGGTTCAACCGTGGTTTTACAAAAACGTGAGAGCCAAGGAATTTGGGGCGGTCTATGGAGTTTACCCGAAGTCGAGGGACTTCCCAGTGAACCCAAATTTACACGATTTAGCCAAACCACTTTCAATGTAAAAATTAAGAATTACGAGAAGTTACCCCTCATTCGGCATACTTTTACGCATTTTCATTTAGAAATGCACCTGCTTATAATTAATCTAACCAAAAAAAAATGCTTACCCGCCGATGCTATTTGGTTTGATTTAAAGCAGCCGCAAAAATTAGGCATACCCAAACCCATCTTAACGCTATTAAAAGGGTTAGCTGAAAATTATCAGGTCAGTATATAATGACGTTTTTTTAAACTAGTGGAAATCCCATGGTACGTAGTATTTTTTGTCAAAAATTAAAAAAGCAAGCTGACGCACTACTTTCACCACCTTTACCCGGGGCGTTAGGTCAACGGATTTTTGAAAATATTTCCCAAGAAGCTTGGAAAAATTGGCAAGCACATCAAACCATGCTCATTAATGAATACCGATTAAGCATGATTGACCCTAAAGCCAAAACGTTTTTGCTGACTGAGATGGAAAAATTTTTATTTGGTGATGGCTCAGAGAAACCGCCTGGGTTTGTTGGTCATTCATAAAGTCTGCGGCGTTGATCCTAGCGTTGCCACAGCTTCTGCCACGTCTTGCGCAGCTTTTGGTCCCACCCCTGTTACAAAGGGAAAATCCACGACGTAATAGCTCGGATTTAACAAACTAAGCAAGCGTTGACTTACGTCCATCAAAGCACCTGCTTCCCGTAATTTTTGTTCGTTACGATACGGCAGAGGCAAAAACTTTTTATCGACTAATCCTAAAGGGATCAACAAATCATCTTCAAGATCTGGAAAACAAGTTATCTTTTTACCTTTTACAATAGCTTGATTACTCTCTTGAACAAAAGCCAATGCAGATACGCCGTGGCACACAGCACTGATAATTTTACCCGCTTCAAAAGCTTCTTTAATTTTTTTGTGTACGCTTAAAGCAACGTTGATGTCAAATAAGGCACCATGCCCACCGGCAACGTAGAGGGCATCAATATCTTTAATGGAAATTTCATCAACCGCTTGCATATTATTTTGCAGGGCCTGCAAAAATTTTAAACCAATTTCACTGCTTGGCGCAAACTCAGGCTTGGTCCCTAAACCCACATGACATAATAAAGGCCTAATGACCACACTGTTTGGATCGGCAGTAGGCTGCTTGCCATCAAGGGTGAAAAAAAGCGCTTGCCAGCCATTTGCTTCAAAAACAAGATAAGGCGTCAAAACTTCTTCCCAGTGATAACCAAATGTACTAACAATAATCGCCACGGTATACATCACTCGCCCCTTGCAATGGATAATTTCTACCTTAGTGAAAAAAAAGCTTGAAGGCAACGATCAAAATGCATGTTCTACTTGACTGCTTATTCATGTATCGGTTAAATAGGCACTTCTTTGTTGGCCAGATAGCTCAGTCGGTAGAGCAGAGGACTGAAAATCCTCGTGTCGGCGGTTCGATCCCGTCTCTGGCCAATCGCATGAAGTCCCGACCACCCTGATTACCCCTTTTTTGCACACTGCCCTCAATCATGCATCATGGCGATTTAAATTTCTGTGTGATAAATTCCTTTTAAGAAAAAATCCAAGGAAGTAAGGTTTGATATGAAGGATAAAATTTTTGTTGTCGCAAGTTATGCCGATTCTCTGATTAATTTTCGACTGCAACTCATGCAAGAATTTTTAAAAAGAGATTTTGAAGTCGTTGCGTTAGCTCCACACGATCTTGATGTAAAAAAAATTTTAGAAACTAAAAATATTCGTTTTATTGATATCCCCTTGCAACGAAATGGCACCAATCCGCTAAAAGATATTAAATTACTTATTGCGCTTAGAAACATTTTTCGCAAAGAAAAACCATCTATAGTCTTTTCTTATACGATTAAACCTGTGGTTTATGCTTCGCTTGCAGCGCAACTTGCTGGGATTTCCCAAATTTATTCCCTCATGACGGGAACCGGCTATGCCTTTTCAAATCACAATTTAAAAAGTAAATTGATTGGGAAAATTGCAAGAAAACTATTGAAAACTGCACTGAGTCAGAACACCAAAGTATTTTTTCAAAACCCTGATAACTTGGCATTTTTTATTAAAGAAAATTTAATTACTTCGCAAAAACCCGTGGCCATTTTTAATGGTTCAGGGGTGGATTGCCAAGCTTTTTATCCTGCCCCTCAGCCTGCAGACGTTTCCTTTTTAATGATCGCACGATTATTGTATTGTAAAGGGGTTTGCGAATATGTCAGTGCAGCAGCCAAGCTAAAAAAACAGTATCCTCATGTTCGATTCAAACTAGTAGGATGGCGAGATACGAATCCAGAATCAGTGAGCCAGCAAGAACTTGATAACTGGATCAAACAAGGTGACATTGAGTTTTTAGGTAAGCTTTCTGATGTGAGAGATAGCATCGCAGATTCCTCAGTTTACGTTTTGCCTTCTTGGAACGAAGGCATGCCGCGAACCGTCCTTGAAGCAATGGCGATGGGGAAACCGATCATTACCACCGATACGCCCGGGTGTAAAGAAACTGTCATTCCTTCTAAAAATGGATTTCTCATTCCCGTGCAAAATGTTGACGCCTTATACAAGGCTATGGCGTATTTCATTTTACACCCAGAAAAAATTAGCGGGATGGGTGAAGTGAGCCGCCAAGTAGCAGTTGAAAAGTATGATGTCAATAAAGTTAATCGCAGTATGTTGGAGGCAATGGGAATTAGGGTGGCATAGTTGATACTTTGAACCATCAGTTTGCTGCCAGGGTCGATCGGCTTAAGTGCACTTCGAATACTATTTCGACTACGTCAACCCGGGAATCACAGCGAGCAAGCCAATAATCAATGTAACCTCGATTTAGAAATGCTGATAGCCTTGTGTGGGCAAAGATCCAATGAAACCAGTTAACTGGATGCCCGGCTCCGATTTAACTTCCCCAATGCAAGTGCAATTCATTTGTGCAGTTTGTATCATTTGCAAAAATTCGATTTCCTTCGCAAGCGGAATAGTAAAACATAATTCATAATCATCACCTGCCGTAAGTGCGTATATTTTGGCATCTTGAGGTGATAGATATTTTTTGAGCGTTACTGACAAAGGTAAATTATCGGTATTAATTTCTGCGCCCACCTGACTTTGAGTGAGAATGTGATTTAAATCGGCATACAATCCATCAGAAAGATCAATTGCACTCGTAGCAAAAGTTCGCAGAAGCATACCTAATTTTACTTTAGGAAAAGGTTGATTTAATCGATTGAGTACAAGTTGATTATCTTTTGATGATAAAGTCATTTTGCCGAGCGCAACTTGCAAACCCAACCCTGCATCGCCCATCGTGCCACTTACATAAATTTTATCACCGACTTTCGCACCACTACGACGCAGCGCCTGATGCGGTGGAACCCATCCAAGCGCTTGGATGGTGATTGATAATGCACCACGCGTCGTATCTCCCCCGACTAATTGCACGTTAAATTCTTTTGCTAAATTAAATAATCCTTGCGTAAAGTCTTGCAGCCAACTTGTATCAGCTAATGGCAAAGTTAATGCTAAGCTAAACCATGCAGGCAATGCGCCCATGGCAGCAAGATCGCTTAAGTTTACCGCTAAGGCTTTATAGCCAATATCATAAGCCGCCGTGTTTTCGGGAAAATGCACACCCTTAATTAACGTATCTGTCGATAAAACCAATAATTGCGCAGATGGCAACCTTAATAAGGCAGCATCATCACCAATACCAAGCTCAACATCATCGCGGGTCAGGGTTTTATTTTTAAAATACGTTTCAATGATAGAAAATTCTTTGGTAGGAATGACTTTTTCTAAAGTCATAAGAAATACCTTTTTTTAAAATAATCTTACCTTAGTTTAACGGATTGCTTTACAGAATTACTATTTTCTTGAATATCACTAAGAGCCTGCGCGAGGTTAATTTTCAATAAACTTTGGCTAAAAAAGAAAGGACCATTATTCATGGCGTTAAGTTGGACTGACACTTCTCTGGTCAACGATTCTAAAGTTTTAGCTTTGTGTACTATCGTAACGATCTGTTGCATCTCCTTCATTCTTGTCGGCGAAAAAGCACGACGATTGAATAGAGACGTCATGAATGATTTTGTGGAATTTTTATAATGATCAATCGCAAAAAGAATAGCAAGTTTACCTGCTTCTAATTCTTTTTTCTGGATAAGTATTTGTGCAACATCTTCTTTTTCTAAATCAACAATTTTATTTTCTAAAACCTTTAATTTCTTTTCCATAGAATCATTTAATGTAACTAAATTGTCTAAGGTTACCGGAGATTTACGATGCATGATAAATATTTCATCTAACTCGGTTGCAAGTTGGTTCATACGCACACGAACTTCCCGGTTTTTAACCGTACTAAGGTCATCTAGACGCCTAGAATAATCTAACAATCGATTTAAAGTTGCTTCAAACTTCATAAATAAATCATTTATTTTTATAGCAATCTCATCCGAAGAAGAAGCACCTTTAAGATATTCAATACCAAGTTTATCTAACAACATGGCCAACGCTTCACCTTTAAAACCTTGGCTTGCATCGGATAAAATTGTTTTAAATCTAGAGGAAAGGGCGTCAAGGTTTACGTTATTGTTATTGTTATTGTTATTGTTATTGTTATTGTTATTGTTATTGTTATTGTTATTGTTATTGTTATTGTTATTGTTCGAAATTGAATTTGAATCAGGTATGTAGTGTAAAGCCTCCTGTAATGACTCTGGAGATGAGAGTGAAAGAATGTTTCGTTCATTATTTTCTACGAGGTGATTGTTAAAGCCAATATTCAATTCTTCAGATTTTTTTTCAATCTCTAACAGCGCCACGCGCGCTTGATTGGCTCTTTCGATAACTAAGTTAGCCTGTTCCTGTACTCCAGGTCGTGCTCCTCTCATATCCAACTGATGGTTAATGTCTTCAAGAATGTGTTTAGCTTTTTCTAAGGAAGATCGCTGGCTAACATCAGAATTCAACATTGTCTGCAGCAGGCTAAAATATTCAAATTTCAATTTTTGAGATAGGTCGATTTTATAAATTTCAGTTTTAGCCACTTCTAGTAATTCCCTAACAAGATCAGCATGAGGTTGTTGAAAATCAGCCGGATTTTCGATATTAGAAATTAACTGTTTCGTTTGCTGAAGGTAATGATTAAATAAGTAAAGCTTTCCAGATGTTGATAATATCGTTTCCACCATAACGACTCCGAGACTAAAGACATCGTTATGCTCGCCCACGATATTGATTAGCACTTCAGGAGCAACAAAACCGGGGGTACCTTGAACTTTGTTCCACTCCGCTGCTTTTTCTTTCTTTACACTTAAATTAAAATCGATCAATTTGAAGTTACTAAAGATCTTTCCTTCCTTATCTTTTGAGTTAACGCTCACTCTAATATTTTCAGGCTTAATATCCCCATGTATGATATCTCTTCTGACAATTTGATCCTGATAAGCAGCAATTAATTGTAACGAGAAATCTAAAATAAAACGTCCATAATTGTCATTTGGTACAACCATTGAATTCAATGCTGACTTTAAATTCATTCTAGGAAAATATTCCATGACCAAGTGGGCCTGGGCAGGCGTTTCAATCATCATCTTCGCATGCAGATCGGGAAGATCTTTAGCAATAGTTGCTTCATATTCAATTTCTTTTTTATTGCCTAAGGGATCATTTATTTTGGAACTTTTGACAATATAAGATTTTTTTGTATAAGCTTTTTGTATTTCATCTTTTGCATTTAATTCATTTTTAGCTTTAGCTTCATCTTTTCCATATTCTGTGAAAATTGCTTTTCCAGCTTTAACTGTTACTTTTCCAACTAATTTACGAATCAATCCAAACACGCCCCCTTCTAATTTGCTTTTGGAATGAATAGGCTCTGCTACTTCATAAACAACGCCAATTTTTCCTTGTCCGCGATGACGCAATAAAAGGTCATAGTCGGGAATTGAAACTTCATAGTCGTACATAGAAAACAGCGTGGTTAAATGCAGTGGATATTTTTTGCCGCGCGTGAGTGTAGTATAGTCAATGTGATTCGCTTTAAAGATGACGGGAAATTTTTTTATATCAGTTTTTAACTCAGTTAGTTTCTGATTATATTCATCTAATAATACGGGCGTACGATCTTTAGCGTTTTTGAAAAGCTGAATAAATTGATCAATTAGTTTTTCCAATCTAATGCCGTGGAGGGTTTCAATTAATAACCCGCGTTTAATTAATTCTTGTACCAGCGGAAATAAGTCTGGAGAACCATATTGCACAAAATTATAGAAAGCATGGTCATCACTTTCTTTCGCTTTAGTTAAATAATTAGTTCGCAACTCAAATAGAATGTTGAGCTTCTCATGCAGGCGTAACTGCTGATCGCTATGACGAAGCAAAGTCGTCATCAGCAAATTATCGCGAACGCCCTCCAAGTGAGTGGGATTTAATTGAATTAAGGGCAAAGTGTTCGCAAACATATTTTCTTTCTCATTTATTAGTAGTGCTGATAACTAGTATAGAACCCAAAAATGAACATAGAATTAAGGGTTTAGTTAGCCTTCGCCTTCTTAGGTTGAATGGAGGTAACTATAAGATTTTATTAAGATAGATTGCTTGAGTTATAAATGTTGATTACTCTATTCTTCCTTGAGAGAAAGATGATACCTGTGGGATAAATGTCATTAATAAAAATCATTTTATAGAAAAAAAGGAATAAGCCATTGAAAAATTTTAAAATTTTATTGATGCTGGTCTTTAGCTTCTTCATCGTGGCTTGTTCTAAAGTCACCCAAGATAATTTTGATGATATTAAAAGAAATATGCCGATGAGAGAGGTGATTTCAATACTTGGCGAACCCACCTCAACCGAACAAATTGCTATTGGCGGGTTTGCGGGGACGGCTGCAACCTGGAAAGACAAAAATGTTCAAATTGACATCCAATTTCTCAATGACCGCGTCACGGTTAAAAGCTTTAACCGCACTGATATTTAGTTAGCAAGGGACACGATGTTGTTTTATAAAGAACACCACAGTCAAGCTGAGTAAGCCAAGGACGGTTAAAAAGAGCCCTAATGGATAAGGGGTTTTATAACTAAAATTTGTGATTAATAAACTAATCATCGATGACCCCAACATTTGAATGCAGCCAATCAAAGCAGAACTGCTGCCGTTTAAATGTCGGAATTCCTCCATGGAGCCCGCAATGGCATTAGGAATGACAATGCGCGCACCCAAAACATACACGGCGGCAGGGAGCAAAACTGCTAATAAATAAGCTTGATTACAATAATAAGCGAGCAACATCATCACTCCACCGCTAATTAATAAAATGGTACCGATAAATAATAATGCTTGGATGCTGAGATGATGCGCAAGCTTCGTCACTAAAATGCCACCGACTAGATAACTTCCTGCAATGACAAGCGATGACCAGCCGTATTGTGTTGCAGTTAATCCATACACATTAATAAAGAGTAAAGGACTAATTTGAAAATAAAGAATCAACCCAGAAAAGGCTAACGTGTAACACAATGTACACATGAAGAAAGTTTTACTGAATAAAATTCGATAATAGGAAACTATGACCGCCCGAATTTTTAAGTTGGGTTGTGTCAAACTATTTTTAGTTTCAGGTAAAAATTGCAAAATAATAATAAATACCGCAATAACAAATATCGTAGCAATAAAAAAATTACCACGCCAACCCAATACATCCTGCACATAACCACCTAAAATGGGTGCAAATACCAGCGTTAAAACCAACGCAGATGTTGTATAAGACCACGCTTGTGAAAAATCTGCTCCCTTAAAACAATCGCTCGCAATAGCGCGATTTAGTACGCCACAAGCACCTGCTCCAATTCCTGCGACTAATCTTGATAAAAGTAAAATCATCGGTGATAACGCTAAAGTGCAAATTAGACTTCCGGTTAAAAAAATTCCCAATCCAATTAAAATAATGGTCCTTCGTCCATAGCGATCTGACAAAGGTCCGTAGATCAGTTGAGATAAACTAAAGCCTAATAAATAAAGCGTAAGGGTTAACTGCGTCCGCTTATCAGAAATCATGAAGTAATGACTGATCGCAGGCAGCGAGGGTAAATAGCTATCCAGTACAAATCGTCCCAATGATGAAATTAAACAGATGATAAGAATAATTTTTAAATTCTGTCGGAACATGTTGCTCCTTATAAATAAGAAATCAAACAGAATGCCTAGAACAAATTAATGGATGGTCAATAAAGATTAGCAAGGGCGTTATTATTTTAACGGTCAAAAATATAGAGACTCAATGCGTCATTAATGATAATCACTCTCATTTAGACACGTCAAGCTTATTCAAAAACTTGATCAGGAATGCAGCAAAGTCTGTGCCAACTCAAAAGCTTGCTTGCGGATTTCAGGAACTGCACCACTTTCAAAAACACTGCCCTTACGTAAAGGACCGAGGGTGAAAATAACTTTAGAATCTTTTTGTTCTTTGTTTTGCAGTGCCCCCGTTGAATTAACTGCAAATCCCATATGTAGGGGATCAAGCGTTGCAAAATGCCGAGCAAGTAAATTGGAAATGAGAGGGGTTGTGCGAGTTGATAACAAAGACCGTGGGCCCATGCAATTAACGAGCCAATCAATTGAGAATGATTTAATTTCTTCCGTATGGCGCAACTTGATTTGCGTGCCTTGCGGATCAGATTTTAAAACACGACCACTCAATATAGACAATTGGCCAGTCGACATCATTTGTTTTAATAACGCATCAATTTCGTCATGCACACGATGACGATGGACATTCCAAAGTGGAACCATATGACGCAGAAATCTTTTTTTATCAGTGAGTGTCAGTTTTTGCCAAACATGAGGGACATCATTTCGAAAAGCATGAATGATTTCACGCCAATCCCCGCCTTCGGCTTCATACTCGCGAATCATTTTACGGAGCCATCGAGTTAAGTGATGCAATCGCAATGGAAATTGACTAGGATTCAGGGTGAATTGTGCATTCGCACAAGAATGCGGTAGCGGCAGTAAGCCATGCCGTGATACCGCAATAATTTTGCCGCGGTGTCGGCGTTGATGAAGAGTAAGGACGGTATCAATCATACTGAGCCCCGTTCCCACAATCATGACATTGGCTGTCTCAGGAATATTTTCAACCGCTCGGTATTCCCACGGGTTGTTAATGACTGGCATAGAGGAATCATGTGGAAAAGGAAAATGGCTAGGCGGTAAATTACCTAAGGCCAGAACGACTTGATCGACAGTAAAAGTAGCTCCCGCCTTGGTTTGCAGTAAGATGTGATGACTCATCGTTTTTAAATCAACGACTTCCGCTTCGACACAGTGCAATTTAATGTTTGAATTGGAAGTAAGACTTAATTCTGTTAGTAAATCTTGTAAGTACAATCGGTAAAGCATTCGCGAAACAAATTGATCAGCAAGCGGCGCTTTCAAAGACAAATTTAACTTAGCAGTGTGTGTTGTTAACCAATTTACAAAATGCTGCGACTCAAGCTCATAAATACTCATATCTTTGGCGCGAACATTTAAAAGATGATAAGGAAAAGGCGTAGCGTAGGCAGGACCTGCACCAAAATCACCTGACTTTTCGAATAAAATAACTTCCAGAGATTTTTGTGCTAATTGACTTAACGCAAAAGCAAGAGACGTACCAGAAAAACCGGCCCCAATAATTCCTATGCGTTGAATCTTTTCTATTGTCATTGGATATTTGAAATAAGAATTAACATGGAATTTAAATTAACATGGGTGACGTCGAATTGACACTTTGGAGAGAATCAAACGTTGAGTGAAATGAAAGCAAGTTCTGTTCACAGAAACCCTTGACACAGTGCAAATAAATTCTTCTAATTGGTTACTTATGAATAATTTTCGTGAAGCTTTTCATCATCTTCGCTCCTTCGAAACCAATTTTTGGTTACTCTTAGCTGCTACGTTGATGCATCAAATTGGCAATATGGGTATGATTTTTTTAATGCCTTATCTCAATCAGCATCTGGGATATAGCCTATTTCGTACTTCTTTTGTTTTTGCCACGTTTAGTGGAAGTATGATTTTAGGGGGGCTCTTGAGTGGACGATTGGCATGCTATCGACCAGAGCGTTTACTTCCCATTATTTTATGTTGTACGAGCGGTGTTTTATTTATCTTTCCCTTCGTTAAAAACTTAGCTTGGATCACACTGCTCACAATCATCTGGGGGGCTGCGTTTGGGATTTATCGACCCACGACACAAACGCTATTAGCAGAATTTTCCAAACCTGGCTATCACAAATTAACTTTTTCCATGTATCGGTGGGTTTTAAATTTGGGTATGAGCATTGGTCCTGCAATGGGTGGATTTATCGCTGTTTACTCTTTCAAAGCAATTTACATCACCAATGCAATGACTAATCTGTTTGCAGCGCTCATCCTTTTGGTAGGCTTTGTACCAACTCTAAAGACTGCAATCACCCCCTTACCTGCCAGAAAAAAACTATCCTTAAACACAATTTACCAAGACAAAACACTCATGATATTTTTGCTGGGGCTGGTACCGATTTCCATGATTTTTGCGCAACATGAATCGACGCTTGTTCTTTTTTTAAGCCATGATTTAAATTTTTCTTTAAGTTTTTACGGATTATTATTTACCTTAAACACCCTCATGATTGTAGGTTTTGAATTTTTAATTAACATCATTATGCTCAAATGGACTTATCGCCTATCATTCACGATTGGTGGGCTCTTTATTACGCTCGGATTTTTTTGCTTAGGCTTTGCAGTTACAAAAATGCAAGTTGTGTTGCTAGCGATGAGTTGGACATTGGGCGAAATGATTTTTTTCCCCGCAGTAAGTAGTTATATTGCTGATATTGCACCGAAAGAAAGTCGCGCCAACTATATGGGCATCAACAGTACAGCAGCCAATGTAGGAATGTTATTGGGTCCCTGGGGTGGTGCACTACTGATGGCGCATTTTGGATCAGAAGTATTATGGGCAGCATGTGGGTTGTTCGGACTTTTTTCTTTATACGTTTTTAGCCAGTGCAAAGAGCCGAAAGTGGCTGCTGTTTTGCAACCTCTTGAGCTCAATCGTTCTTAATTAAGGTTTTGGATACTACTTAAAAACGCAAGCTCAGGCGTTCAATCTCAACTCACCGTTGGTTAAAAGACTGGATCTTTCAGAAAATCAAAAAGAGAAAGCTAGAAATAATTGATAAAATTTTTATATTCAGGGGATGAATTCACTGCATCCTCCTTACGCCTATTCGATAACTGGCTTTGAGTAACCCATGCGTTTAATGCTCAGTCGCATCATCTTCAGTGGTAAAAGAGGATCCACAGCCACAGGTAGTTTTGGCATTCGGATTCTGAATAATAAACTGCTCTCCTTCAATGTCTTCTTTATAGTCTATGGTAGCACCCGCCAGATACTGAAGGCTTAAAGGGTCAATAAGCAACTGAACTGACGTTTCTTTCTCTTGCTCTGGCACCGATTGCACCACAACCGCGTCGTCGTCTTCAGGTCGTTCAACAAACGTAAAACCATATTGAAAGCCGGAACATCCACCCCCGGTCACGTAAACTCTTAATTTTAAATTGAAATTCCCTTCTTCACTGATTAGCTCCCAAACTTTTGCAGCAGCATGTGTAGTAAATGTTAATGGCTCAGACATAGCACCCTCCAATGGTGGACTATTATAAATTAAAAGATGGCTATAGTAGTCAATTTTTGTTAGAAAGAAGCACTTTAATAGCAAGGTGGCAAAAAATGCTGTGGGTAAAAGCTTTTCACATCATCTTTATGGTTACATGGTTCAGTGGTTTATTTTATTTGCCCCGTCTATTTGTCTACCATGCCATGGCTACCGACGCGATTAGCATTGCCCGTTTTAAGATGATGGAACGAAAGTTATTTTTTGGAATTATGACCCCGGGGGCTATTCTAACCCTTATTTTTGGCGTTTGGTTGTTAAGTTATAACATGCAGGCTTATATGCATATGCGATGGTTGCACTATAAATTAACCCTGGTCGCTTTACTCATTATTTATCATGGTTATCTGGGCTTTCTTTCGATTCGCTTTAACAAAGATCGCAACCAACATAGTCATCGCTTCTATCGTATTCTAAATGAATTGCCGGTATTTTTGCTGGTAGGCATTGTAATATTGGTAGTAGTGCAACCTTTTAGACCCGTTTAGACTCAACTCATTATAAGTTTTAATTAAAACGCGCGTTCCATGATAATCGTTTTCAGCTTGGGGGCGTTCGACAAAATGATAACGCAACCACTGGGCATCATCTAAATGTAATCGAACGCACCCATGGCTTGTATTGGCATAAGCGACTTCGTTCGCCCCATGCAATGCCTGCCCCCCATTGAAGAACATACAATAGGGCATGGGCGCCCCGCCCGCTTCGGCTAAGGGAAATTTACTCGATATGCAACTTTCATCACCGAGTGAATAGACTCGATAATTCCCCGGTGTTGTTTCACAACTTTTATTGATATCACTACACCAACTGCTGCCTGCACTCGCCAGGCCCCAGCGGATCAATTTTCCCTCCGGTGAATAGGCACCAAATACGTGCTGACTGGGGTCAACTACAATCAATTTTTCTTGAGGAGCTTTGATGTATTGAGGCAACGGTGCATTAGCTGTACCAAAAGGTGACGCATCAATTTCATAAACCACAGCAGAATACGCTACGAGGAAGTGAAAAATTAACCAAACCGTTAGCAGGGCTTGAACTTTCCTCAACAGCTTACGTCCTTTTTAGAACTGGATATCCTATTGTAGCATGCCGAATTGGGGTGAGATGGAGAGCTCACAGTTGAACCGGCGATAAAAAGAATCTCTCACCTTTTCTTTATTTAAATATGCGCACAGTCGGTAGAGGCGAATTGGAAGGCTGGATTTTACCACGCGGCTGTTTTTCTTCTGCTGGCTTTTGAGTAAAGAGGTTGTGATGGCTAACCCTTGCAGATACTTGCCCCGCTTGTAGGGTGTTAACTTTTTGACCTTGCGCACTTACTTTACTTAATACAGGATTTATGATGATTTCATCTTGGTGCGGTAGAATCCCATTTTGCTTAGGTTTAATCATATTAAACAAATTTGAATTTCGAATACTGTCGTAACGTGCCCCCTCTTTAGGTTGGGGCATTTCTTTCGGTGCATTCCTTGATTCAAGCGGTGGAACGCTTTCTGGTTTTAACTTCGGTGTCTGAATTGGCATGCTAGGGATAACTGTTTCTTTAGTTTGTTTGAAATCATTAGTGAAGTTTGCTAAATTTTGCCGAGCGGCTTTGGTTGTAGGGGTTGTTTCATGATTTAATTTTTCTACGCATTGGTTCAAAATTTCATTAGAACGCACGCCAAAATATTGATGGAAACGTTTCATATCATGAATAGTTACTTTGGGGAGCTCTTGGTCCATTGTTTTGGGATCAAAAATATATAACGTATATAAATTTTGTAAAGCGCCTTCATCATGCAACGTGGCCATGGGCTCTTGATCTAATAATTTATCAAGACCATCAAAAAAATCTTTCAAATCAGCAAATAATCTCTCCACTTCTTTTCTAAATTCAGGTGTAATTAATTTTTTAGGAAACCAACTAAGATAATGCGCGGTGCGTTCTGCTTGAGTTTGCGAAGTTAAATTTCTTGCGGATTTCACCATACTTCTTATCGTTGCATCATACACTTCTAGGAAAAGTTGAATAGGGTTAATTTTCGAGAGGGATCCGATGCGACGAAAAAGATCAGGAAACAAAAATTGATAAAATAAAAATAGATTCTTAGCATCATGAATTCTGGTCAGGACAGAAACTTTCGAATCTGAAGGTTGTAATAACATATTAGTTATTTCAACAATCGCTTGTTTCATTAAAGAATCAGTGACTAATCGGGCATGATAAAAAGTATCAATTCCTTTTTTCTTTTTAGTAAGGGGTTCATCATTAAAAAGTGAAACCGTTAAACAATATTGCGAAACGATCCCAAAAATTGCAGCTTTAGTAATATCATTTCTAACCCCTGTTATGCGTTGAACAAGATTTTCTAAAAGCCAGCTCGCGATAAGCACAAAAGATCCTGTACCGAATGTGTAGGCATTGTTTGAATTTAGAATTCGATACCGTTCTTTCGTACTTTTGTTGGCAAGTTTTAATTCGGCGTAATATTGTCCATAAGCTTTAGCAATAAAAAAATTTTTTACCGCGTTACTTCCGGTTAGATAACCCATCATGCCAGCCATGATTAAATTTGTACGGTTGTAAGCAATACTGGTTATGCTAGGCCAAAGTGTTGCAAGTTTGTTCCATAATTTCGATGAAGGATTTATTTCTTTATTATCATCTGCAATTGCTTTACTTAAAATGACCGGATAAGCAAAAGTGTTGCTTAAATACAAACCTGCTTCCATACAAAACGCATATGCAGCAGGAAGAATATTGAGAGCTTTTTCAGGATAAGAATCCTTCCAGGCGGGGGATAGTTCTCGCAACATCGGTTTCAATCCGCCTTCATAGAGTAAGCTTAGTCCCATAAAATATAAAATATTTGCACGAAAAGAAGCGTTTAAAACTTTTTTAGTTTGAGGGGCAAGAGCAATTTTATGAATAATTTTTGGATCAACGAATTTAGAAAATCCATGCCAATATTCTTTGACATCAAAATGACTTAAAACAAAATGTTGTGAAGCTTTAATCGCTGGAACAGTTTTAATTACGTAACGTTTAATAAACGGTGCATACTTTGGTGCAAGGCTTGCATAATCCGTTGCAGTGACTGCAGCATCAAGTGCGGTGACGACAACATAATTGGCAGCGAGGCTTGCACACTCTGTAACATAATTAACAGCATCACTCGCAGAGTGCGCCACATAGTGCACTGCGTTAGAACTTGTTGTTCCAACATATTCCGCTGTCTGTTTCGTGGTGTTAGACACGTACGTTGCGGCTTGCTGTGTTGTCGATGTTGCATAATCCACTACACCGGCGGCGGTTGTTGCAGTATAGGATTTTACGGAAGATATTTTAGCGACTAACCACTGTCCAACTCCAAACACAGGCGTACTCCTTTTTGTTTTTTTTTCTAATTAAGAAGAAACGTGGATATTTTTTGAAGCTAACATAGGAATGTTAAGAAATTCTTAAGAGCTAACGCGGTTAGACCTTTACACCCCACCATTAAGAGGAAAATCGAATTGTTTCGTAGCAAGATCGGTGAATACTTTACTTGCGATGTGGATTGTGCGTTGAATGTCTTCTTCAGTGTGACTTGCAGAGATAAATCCAATTTCAAATGCCGAGGGCGCAAAATAAATTCCTTCGCTCAACATGCCATGAAAAAAGCGTTTAAACAGTTGTAAGTCACAACGTTTTACATCACCTTCTGACTCAATGGTTGCAGATTCAGTGAAAAACAAGCCAAAAGCACCGCCAATGTGACGCGTTTGTAGGGCTACGCCTGCGCGCTTTGCGGTTCTTTCCAGACCTTCGGTAAGGGTGCGCGATTTTGCACTTAAATCATCATAAAATTCGGGCATTTCAAGTAATTCAAGGGTCGCGAGCCCTGCCGCCATGGCCAAAGGATTACCTGATAAAGTGCCCGCTTGATAAACTGGACCTAAGGGAGCAAGGGTGCGCATAATCTCTGCTTTGCCACCGAATGCCGCAGCAGGTAAACCGCCGCCAACAATTTTTCCTAACACGATCAAATCGGGTTGAACGCCGTAGTGAGCGGTTGCACCACCTTTTGCGATACGAAAACCTGTAATCACTTCGTCATAAATGAGTAAGCTCTTGTATTCATCACACAGTTGACGCAAGCCGGCTAAAAAACCATCATTGGGTAAAATCAAATTCATATTAGCCGCGACTGGCTCGAGGATGACGGCGGCAATTTCATTGCCATACCGTGCAAATAAAGCTTTCACTTCATCCAATCGATTAAATTCTGCAACTAAAGTCTCCTGGGCAACAGCATCAGGAATGCCTGCAGAACTTGGAATTCCTAAGGTTAATGCTCCTGAACCCGCAGAAACCAAAAGGGAATCAGCATGGCCGTGATAGCAACCAGCAAATTTAATAATTTTATTTCGTTTAGTAAATCCGCGCGCCACTCGAATCGCCGTCATCGCAGCTTCTGTACCGGAACTTACGAAACGTACCATTTCAATCGTCGGCATCAACTCACAAACTTTTTTGGCAAGCTTAACTTCAATTTCAGTTGAGGCACCAAAGCCTAAGCCCTGCTGTAGTGTTTCTGACACTTTTGCAATGACATGGGGATGAGCATGACCGAGGATAAGCGGTCCCCAAGAGCAGACATAATCTAAAAATTGGCGACCATCAGCATCGGTTAAATAGGCACCCTTACCGCTTTTAAAAAAAATAGGATCGCCTGTGACGCCGTAGAAAGAACGAACCGGGGAATTGACCCCTCCAGGCAAATACTTTTTTGCTTCTGCAAATAATAATTTAGAATTATTCATTCAGCGCTCCTCGTGTGCGCATCAGCGCATAAAAGCATTTTTTTTCGTCTACTTAGAAAAATAAGTTAAAAATTAATGCGGGTGACATTATAATAGACCGCTTATTAGAATTGCGAGAAAAATAATGACTTATAAACGTTTTATGTGTTTATTGTGTGGATATATTTACGACGAATCCAAAGGTTGGCCTCAAGATGGTATTGCTCCAGGAACGAAATGGGAAGATGTTCCACCTGCTTGGCAATGTCCAGAATGTGGCGCCACTAAAGATGATTTTGAAATGATTGAAATTGAATAGACTGAAATCTTCAAATGAGCCTGGGGGCGCATAAGACATAACCAAGGTTCGCTCCCCTTCATCTGACTTCAAAATGAGCGTGTTGCTCAGCATGCCATTTCTCTCTTAAAACTTCTTCGACTTGCGCTTGCGGCGGTCCGCGCTTTAACCAAGTGTGCAATTGGGTGATTTGGCTTTCTTCGCCACAAGCTACAATTTCAACTTTCCCATCTTCCGTATTTTTAACCCAACCCGTTAAATTTAATTTTCTCGCTTCACTCTGGGTCGAAGCACGGAACCAAACGCCTTGGACTTTGCCACTAATTAAAAAATGGATACATTGCTTAGACATGCTTAACCTGGTAATGGATAATAAATCATTTGAACAATGTTCCCTTCAGGATCTGCACAATAAAAACTACGCGTACCATCACGGTGATCCTTCGGCGCTGCTTTCATTTCTACATCGTGCGCACGCAAATAGTCATACCATTGATCCACATCCTCTCTGGTTTTTAGAAAAAAACCCAAGTGGTCTAAATGTTGGGGTTGATTAAAATGATCTGCATCTTTCAAAGTGTGGAGAGCTAAATTATCTGTGCCTGAAGTGAGGTAAACATTCTCAGCATCAGGTTGCCAAGCTAAAGTCATATGCAACAATTCAACATAAAAATATTTGCATGCTGTGATATTGATTACGTTGAGTGCAATGTGGCGCATGCCGAGGTGAGCATTAGGTTTTTTCATCAGCTTAAGGACTCTAATTGTTGACGCATGGCGGTAATAACTTCTTGATAATTGGGTTGATTAAAAATTGCAGAACCTGCAATAAACATTTCAGCACCTGCTTCTCCGATCGATGCAATGTTTTCAACCGTGACCCCTCCATCGACTGCAAGTGTAATTTCTCTTCCTACTGCATCAATTTTGGCTCTTAATTTTTTGATTTTATCGTAGATAATGGGGATAAAACGTTGTCCACCAAACCCAGGATTAACAGACATTATCAATATCAAATCTATTTTATCTAAAACGTAGTCAAGACACTCTAATGACGTCGCTGGATTTAATGCAAGACCAGCCTTTAAACCATGTCTTTGAATGAGCGTGAGACTACGATCAACATGGTAAGAACAATCAGGATGAAAAGTAATTTGCGATGCACCCGCTGCTGCAAAATCAGTGATGAGGCAATCTACAGGATTCGTCATCAAATGCACGTCAATGGGCGCTGTTATCCCAAATTTACGCAATGCCTCACAAACCAAAGGCCCGACTGTCAAGTTCGGGACATAATGATTATCCATTACATCCAAATGCAACATATCTGCCCCTGCGGCAAGAACCGCATTGGCCTCTTCACCCAATTTAGCAAAATCTGCGGACAGTAGAGATGGAGCAATTATAAATTTACGCATAAATCATCCACTTCTTTCATACTCCAACATGGTAACGTAGAGGACAAAGGGTGTCACGTGTCGGTATGGAAGACGCGGTTTATTTATTTAGTGAGCTGTTGAATGAGATTTCATCAAAACTGAGATTTCCTGCGCTTAGCTTGCAAGTTGTCATCATGTTACGAACGCATATCGATGAACAACTTGCAATCCAAACCGAGTTTTAAAGCAGGTTTTAATTAACTTCCTTGCACGCCACTACCGCATGACTACCGGTTAGCAATCGTACTTTTACATTGCCTTCTTCATTATGAAGATTGCGTAAGCTCCAAGTATAAGGACCGTTGTAACCATCCCTTAGTAAACCTGTCATGTTACCTACGAAATTTTTTCCAGGATAAAGTAATGCTTTGGCACCATTGCTAGAAAAATTGCAATAGAAGCTTACCTTCCCAGATTTACCCGTTCTAAAATAAGAAGCAATGCCATTATCTTTATCAATATAGTATTGTTGACCTTGCGCTAAATCACCTGCTTGACCGCGAAGATTACTTGCATAAATAGAAGACGATAAAGTTAAAATAGCTAAAATCCCTAAAGTAATAATTTTTATTTCCCGCATTGTGCCTTTCCTCTTATTAATTAAAATTTCACCACACCTTCTGCGCTTCCAAGCAACACGATGTCTGCCACTCGTCGTGCAAATACACCACTTTCAACTACACCAACTATCTCTTTAATATTTATTTCGACTTGCTTAGGATTAAGCAATTTCAGATTATAGAGATCTAAAATGATATTGCCATTATCAGTTACAAAGCCTTCACGATAAACAGGGTCTCCGCCCAGTTTGACGAGTTGCCTTGCAACATAACTTCTTGCCACGGCCAGGACTTCTACTGCAATAGGGAATTGACCAAGCATTTCAACTTTTTTACTCACATCAGCAATGCAAATAAATTGTTTGGCACACGTGGCAATAATTTTTTCCCGGGTCATTGCGCCACCGCCGCCCTTAATCATTTGTTTCGCGCTATTCACTTCATCGGCACCATCGACATAAAGAAATAGCTCATCCAAAGCGTTTAAATCATACAAAGGAATATGAGCAGCTTTAAGCTTATTGGCAGTCGCAATTGAACTTGCAACAGCACCTTCAATTTTATGCTTTATCGTCTTCAAGGCTTCGATAAAAAAATCAACGGTACTTCCCGTGCCAACGCCAACTACGGTGTCTTCTTTGACCCATTCTAAAGCCGCGTAGGCTGCGGCTTTTTTGCCTGCATTTTGGTCCATAACCTGTCCTTAACACCCATAAAATTTATAGAATATAACTCGTTAAATCTTCATCCTGAATAAGATCATGTAACCGACCATCCACATAGAGTGCGTCGATATTTATTTCTTGATCCTTCATATCAGAAGCATGATAAGAAATTTCTTCTAACAAACGTTCAAGCACGGTATGTAACCGACGTGCACCAATATTTTCTAAGCGCTCATTCACTTGCCAAGCAATTTCTGCGATTCGTCTAACACCGTCAAGGGTGAAATTAATTTTCACACCTTCCGTCCCCAATAGAGCAGTATATTGCTCGGTAAGTGACGCTTCAGGTTCAGTTAAAATACGAACAAAATCATCTGTACTTAAGGATTTTAATTCAACCCGGATGGGTAAGCGACCTTGCAGCTCAGGAATTAAATCCGAAGGTTTAGCAAAATGAAAAGCACCGGAGGCTATAAATAAAATATGATCGGTGCGCACCATGCCATATTTGGTTGAGATGGTTGAGCCTTCAATAAGGGGTAATAAATCGCGCTGCACGCCTTCGCGTGAAACATCGGCACCTGCATATTCTGATCGTTTTGCAATTTTATCGATTTCATCAATAAAGACGATGCCACTTTGTTCAACACTCTCAATAGCATGGGCTTTAATTTCGTCATCATCGACAAGTTTGGTTGCCTCTTCTTCGCGCAAATGTTTTCTTGCATCAGCAACTTTTAACTTACGTAATTTTTTTCGTTCAGAACCTAAATTTTGAAACATGCTTTGTAATTGACTCGTCATTTCCTCCATGCCGGGTGGCGACATGATTTCAACGCCAAAAGGCGTCATTGAAAGTTCTAATTCAATTTCTTTATCATCCAGCAATCCATCACGTAACTTTTGACGAAAAAGAGATCGCGTTGAAGAATCTTCTTTTAAAGGATCATGCGGCTCACCCACAAAACTACCGCGAGGTGGCGGAAGCAAAGCATTTAAAATACGATCTTCTGCAGCTTCCTCCGCTAAAGCGCGGACCTTAGCCATTTCTTTTTCGCGGATCATTTTAATAGCCATATCAACCAAATCGCGGATTATGGATTCAACATCTCGCCCCACATAACCTACTTCGGTAAATTTAGTTGCTTCAACTTTAATAAAAGGGGCATCGGCTAACTTTGCTAAACGTCGGGCAATTTCTGTTTTACCGACGCCTGTAGGGCCAATCATTAAAATATTTTTAGGCATGATTTCATCCCGTAAAGGTGATGATAATTGCATACGGCGCCAGCGATTACGCAGAGCAACAGCCACAGCACGTTTTGCATCAGCTTGACCAATAATATGTTTATCTAATTCAATAACAATATCACCAGGGGTTGGTGTAGTTGGAATCATCGTAGCCATTATTATTTACTCATCTTTTGTTATTTGTTTGTGGATGCATCCAAAGCTTCGATTGTAAAATTGAGGTTGGTATAAATGCAGACTTCTGCAGCAATAGTCAGTGACTTTTCAGTGATCGATCGAGCATCTAAATCTGTATTTTCTATCAGCGCTAAAGCCGCAGATTTTGCATAGGGTCCGCCCGAACCAATTGCAATAAGTGAATTTTCTGGCTCAATGACGTCACCATTACCCGTTATGATTAATGATGCTTTGGCATCAGCAACGACTAACATCGCTTCCAGACGTCTCAACATCCTATCCGTTCGCCAATCTTTGGCTAATTCTACAGCCGAGCGCACGAGGTTACCCTGGTGCGTTTCAAGCTTCGCCTCAAAACGTTCAAATAACGTAAATGCATCTGCGGTCCCGCCTGCAAAACCTGCTAAAATTTTATTATTATAGAGTCGACGTACTTTCCTAGCATTTGATTTCATCACGGTGTGGCCAAGCGTAACTTGTCCATCGCCGCCGACAACCACAACACCATTACGGCGGACAGAAATAATTGTGGTACCGTGTAAATTGTTCAAAATAAAACTCCTGTGACGAAAGAAAAAACCATCAAATGAATAACTGCTATATAAGGGTGAAAGCCTGACTTTACAAGCTTCAGGTCAGGCATATAATTAAATCCTTTTTTATGGAGTGTCAACGTATGCGCCCTTCAGGTCGAGATAATCACCAACTACGTAATGTGACCATTACGCGCAACTTTACTCAATATGCTGAAGGAGCAGTCCTTATTCAATGTGGTAAGACGAAAGTAATTTGTACAGCTAGTTTATCCTCGGGAGTTCCACCTTTTTTAAAAGATACAGGTTCGGGTTGGGTTACGGCTGAATATGGCATGCTTCCTCGTTCAACCCATTCTCGAATGAATCGAGAAGCAGTGAAGGGTAAGCAAAGTGGTCGAACCCAAGAAATCCAACGGTTAATTGGTCGCTCGCTACGCGCTGCAGTGAATTTACAAGCAATGGGTGAACATACCATTGCTATCGATTGCGACGTCATCCAAGCAGATGGTGGAACCCGTACCGCAGCAATTACAGGCGGTTGCGTAGCACTTTATGATGCACTCCTTGTCTTAGTCCAGGAAAAAAATTTAGTTGCATCCCCCTTTAAACAATTTGTCGCAGCGATCTCTGCAGGCATTTATCAAGGTGAATTAGTTTTAGATTTGGATTATGCAGAAGATTCAAATGCCGAAACTGACATGAATGTTGTGATGACAGAGCATCAAGGGATCATTGAAATTCAAGGCACAGCTGAGAAAAATACTTTTACGCGAAAAGAATTAGATCAATTATTGAATCTTGCCGGTGATGGTATTCAATCTTTAGTACAAATACAAAAAGAAAATGCAAGAAAGGTTTAAATGCAAATAGCCTGGGCAAAGCGGATTGTGCTCTACTCAGGCTATTAATCTTAGGATCTATTCGGGCGTTGATCTTTCGCATTGCTTGGCGTATTAGGCTCAATCTCAGGTGTTTCTTTACTGGGCGCTGCAAATAAGCCATGTCTTGAACTGGCAATAGAAACAGTAGCAGGCCGTTGAGCAGCTAAAACTTTAGCTTGTTGCCATCTTTGAATTTGCTCTTTAGCTTCTTCCGGCGTGACCAGTGGGGAAGGACGAACGGTATTTTGAAGGGTGTCTTGAATCGCGAGCTCTAACTTTGTTTTAAAGTAATCATTGAAGTTTCGGAAATACATTTCCTCTTTTTTAATGTCTGTCGCCGACTTCTTCACCCCAACATTATTTTCCATAATGTTTTCTTCATGACTATTTGACATGGCCGTTTTCCTCATCCTTCAATGATATTTCTCCATCACCAAATTTCTCCCAAAGAAAATCGGCAATCGTTTCCCTGACAATCTTTGTCGCTGGGCGTCCTAGCAAATCGTTATACCAAAACTGGTAGGGTTCTTTGGCGGTATCAACTTTAATGAGAGAGCGTTGATCGCCCAATTCGTACAAAACAAAATGGTCAACAGTTGCAAAATCTGGATCGTTAGACGCTTTCTCAAATAACGCCTGCAAAACCTCTTTTAACCCTTCCGGGCCATTTGCAATAATATAATCTTCTGTTAAGTTGCTGCTCTGCATAGAATTTTCACCCAAGCTACCCATAACTTCCATTGTAGTGCTTAAGTCTTAAAAAATTCTTAAATAAGAATATCATAGTCCATGAGGAGCGGGGCATGATCAGAAAAACGCTCATCTTTATAAATAGCTGCAGACCTAACCTTATCTTTTAAACCAGGTGTGATTATTTGATAATCAATCCGCCAACCGACATTTTTATCCCACGCTTGGCCGCGATTTGACCACCAGGTATATTGCTCAGGTAAATCATTGACTAGCCTAAACGCATCGACAAATCCGATTTCACCAAATAAAGTGTCGAGCCAAGCCCGTTCTTCAGGTAAAAAACCCGAATGCTTTTGATTACCACGCCAATTTTTTAAATCAATTTTTTGATGTGCAATATTCCAATCACCACAAATAATATATTCCGCTTTGGCAGTGAGCAACGAACCTAAATGGCTCGCATATTGTTCTAAAAATTTAAACTTAACCGCTTGCCTTTCAAAACCTGATGTGCCAGAAGGCATATAAAGCGAAGCAACCCATAATTTTCCTAAATTAATTGCAACATATCGTCCTTCTGTATCGGCATGATCAAATCCCAAACCATATACTACTTCTAAAGGCTTATGGCGCGTATAAATCCCTACCCCGCTGTAACCCTTTTTCGTTGCATAATGAAAATAAGATTCATACCCTTCTAATTGAAATTCAGCCAACATGTCAGCTTCGACCGCTTTTAATTCTTGCACACAAATTACATCGGCTTGGGTCGACGCTAACCATTTAAAGCAGCCCTTGCGGGCTGCGGCTCGAATACCATTTAAATTTAAAGTCACCACTCGAAACATTATCGACTCAACATGTTTTGTAACAGTTGCTGTGCTTGGGGAGAAACTCTGGTTTTAATTTTTTCGTAAGCGGATTCTTTTAATTTATCGACTCCGTCACTCACTAGTAATTTTTGTAAAGAATCTAAATCTACTTGGACTGTGGGTTGAGATATTCTTCCGGTCACAGCAACTGGAATAGTCCATTGCGATTTAAGAACATTCGTGCTGGCAATTTGTAAGTGAAATTGCAAAGTATCTAACAATAGGCTGATGTTACCTTGCGCTTGAGCCGTAAAAGTTTTAGCAGCTAATGTTAAATCTTTGGTAGTAATGAGACCATTTTGAATTAAACCTGTGCCAGTTAACCGATCAAAAACAGTTTCATTAGCAGTGGTCGGCTCATTGCCTACAGCTTGACGATTTAACAAAGCGTCGGCAGTTTGAATTAAGTAATTAAGATTAACACCTTCAAGTTTTCCCTGTTCAACATTGACATTTGTTTGACCTTGCAAGTTTTGAATAAATTGCAAACGATTCGTACCAATGCTTGTGGCTTTCAGATTAATATTTCCTAATCCTGAAATTTGTATTTTACTATTTTCTCCATTTACATCGATGAGAAGGGGTTTCAATTGCACAGCTCTTGCTTGTAAATTCCAATTCCATTTAGGCATGGTATTAAAATTATTCGCTTCAATAGAACCACTTAATGCGCCGTTATAGAGCGATGCTTTAATAGGTGCGAGTGTTAACCTGCCTTGACTGATTTTAAAGCCAACGCTTGCATTCGATAAACGCAAACGATCAAGTGTCGTTGCGCCGATTTTTAATTCGCCGGAATAAACTTGGCGATTAAAAAGTTGCGCTAAACTTGTTTTAATGACGACATGATTAAATTCAACAAACGGTGTGGCTTTGGGTAAACTTAAAGTAAGGTGAGGCGCACTCATTCCCATAACTGGATAAAAAGTCCAAGCTAAATCACCATCAATTTTTAAAACTAAACCGGTATTTTTTCTTACTTCTGCTTCAATGCGCGGTTTAAGTTTATTGGGATTGATCCATAATTTCGCACCAATGACAAGCAGCACACATAACAACACGATTGCTAAAACGATAATGCCAATAACACGCAAAATTTTCACAGAAAAACTCCTTATTTAGCTTAGTCAGACTGAACGGGTGATTGCTTACTTTCAGCTATGCTGTAAATGCTGCGGCCATTCAATGGCTGCACAGGCCTTGCGTTGCTACCTCCTACTGCATGGCGCAAACGCGCAATTTGTGCGGGCGAAATAGTAATGGGTTCTGCAAATACAAACCACTGTAATCCCTCCGAGCAAGGTGGTGTCGTTAAGGAACCTTGAAAACGATAATGGCGTTTATTGGCAGGCAACAAATCCGCAGGATTAATACTCTTACCTGGAATTAAATGACTTTGTCCTTGATCATGGGGAATGTTATCCACTACGATTTGCATTTCTTCACTCTCCTCTCCCCCTTTAGCAAATACGCCTAATACGGCTACTTTTCCATTGGGTCCTTGATGAACAAAATGAATTTCCGCTGGAAAGGATTGCCCATGCCAAGTATTTTCACTAGGAGTATGAATATGAAATTCAATTAACTGATAAGTTTCATTATTAATGACGATATTTTCAATCAAGTCGGCAGGAAAGTTAACTTCGATACCATGACCGTCTTGAAATAATGTGGATATTTTACCAATTTGAAGCTTGGTCGTGTCATTAATACCAATGTCGAGGGGCGCAGATGTGTAATTAATTTGAAGGTCACTTTTTGCTGCACTATTTTTTTCAATAATGTTGATGGGTGATTGCTGCTTACCTTTTCCACATAAAGCAAACTGAGGATCAAGCTCCGCCCAACGTGAAGGTCCAATATTACCTTTATAGCCCCATTTTATTTTAACTGCTGCATCATTTTCAGCATAAACACCGGCATTGAGAACTACGCTCAGCACAAGGCTTACGCCCATTATTTTGTATAAATGTGAAAGCATCCGATTTCCCTCTTAGCTATGATAAGCGGGTGATGGGAATCGAACCCACGTTAAGAGCTTGGGAAGCTCCCGTTCTACCATTGAACTACACCCGCGATTGGAACGTATTGTAGGAGGAATTTTAGCTATTAGCAAAGTTGACTTTTATGAATTATGAAGGCTTTCTAACAAGCTCAGCATCTTCATTTAAATAAAATTCATGATTATTATGCGTAAATGTCACAACTTTTTTGACATTAAACGCGCCTTCACGCACCCGAATCAATGTTTGACCAATGGTATCTTGAGCAGGAACTGCAATGGGATTTAAAATATCCGCTTGATTCACAGCGATAGTAAGATAGCCATGATGGGATTTGTTAGATTTACTTCGGATAAAAGCATCAACGTCAGCTTTGGTACTGTAGACCGGTCGGTTTACACTATATTCGTAAAAAACCGAGGGTGTCACCATCTTTTGCCAAGTGGAAAATAATTGTCCCTGAGCATTGTATAAATAAATATAAACAAGTGCTTCATGCGTTTCGATTGCTTCATCCCATTTTTTTTCTTGCTTTTCGAGTGCGGCTAAATTTTCTTCCAAATTGGCTTGCAAAGCAATAAGCCTATCCCGGATAAAGCGAAATTTATTACCTACCTGAAACTCTTCTCTTAAGGCTTCATCTTTTGCGATTGTTTGACGGACCAACTCGAGTAGTGCTTCTTTTTTATTTTTATCGTCAGCCATAGGGACCACTTTCTATTTAAGGCAATTATAGTAGTTGCGTGTTAACAGTTATATAACAAAGGTGTCTATTATTTTTGAATAAATTGCTATCAAACTATTCTTTTAACTCATCCTCGTGACCTTGGATGAGTAATAAAAGTTTATCGCAATCTTTAGCCATTTTGGCGAGACTCTCAGAAGTCGTCAAAAGATATTGTACTGAATTATTTGGCGTTCCAGATGGATCCCCCGGCGCTGCATTTTGCAAACCGATACCTAAAGCCGCACTTTGTTTTGCAATTTCCTGAAGTGCCGTTTTAACCGATGCTAAGATGAGAGCCATATCACTCATAACAACGACTATTCCTGCTCGATGGGGATAATTCTCACTTCTTAGCATAGCATAGGTATCCGTAGTACAAATCAATCTAATCGGTTAGTGCGGCAGTTGGCTCAAATGAATTTCCTGTATCATCATCTATTTCAATAGAATGACCGTCGTTATCCCCCGTCACGGGCGTTACGCCAAGTTTTCCTTTGGTGATAAATCCTAATTGTTCATTTTCTTTAATTTGATAATTTCTTCTTTGCATGAAAGCATTTCGAACAAAAACATATTTATCAATAGCTGCTTCGTCAAAAACGGACTGAAATTTTAGTAATTGAGCACGTCGATCAATAACGCCTAAACCGTAGACACCATAGCGCGTGCCCGTCGGTTTGATGTAGGGGTAAACAGAGAATAAATAGTAATCCACAGGAATTTCTACGCCTTCACGGAAGGTACTTGGACCAAAGAGGGGCCAAACCATGTAGCTTGATTTTCGCCATCCCCAACGCGCCAGTGTGATGCCAAAATCAGTGGCATAAGGATCTAGACCCACGCGAGAGCCAACATCGATCAATCCGCCCAGACCGAGTGTTGTATTGATTCCCAATCGCCAAGTGTCATTCAACATTTGGTACCAATGAAGTTGAAGAAAATCATTAGCAATGGTAGTCACAGTGCCTAAATTAAAAAAAACATTCGTTATGCCTTGATTGAGTGGTTTTGGCATAATTTTATTGTATAAAGTCGCAATGGGTTTTATAAAAAAGCGGTCAATCCCATCATTGAAACCAAAGGTTGCGCGATTTACTTTTTCTAACGGATCAGAAACTTGATCATCGATGGGTTGATCTGAATATTCAGCAAAGCTTACGCTTGATAGACATAAACTCAGCATAAAAACGCTGACCCATGCGCATCCTCTTGCTTGCAGCTTATAATGGCTCATATTGATCTCATCTTGACCCTTGAAGTAAAGTTTACGTTATAACGGAAAGACAATTGCTGCAAGGGGGTCGCAATGTTTAAAGCGGCAATATGCTTAGACGTTAAAGAGAATGTGATTTACAATGCCACCCACCGCCATGTTTAAAACAAAGAGACACGAATGAGCGCTCAATCACGTCCTTTGGTCCTCATCATTCTTGATGGTTGGGGGGATCGCGAAAACACGCCTGATAATGCCATTACTGCGGCTCGAAAACCAAATTGGGGAAATTTTTTAAGCAAAGCGCCGCACACTACACTAGCGGGCGCCGGTTTAGCGGTCGGATTACCTCAAAATCAAATGGGAAATTCCGAAGTTGGCCATCTTAATATGGGCGCTGGACGCATTGTGCACCAGGACCTCACTCGCATTGACTTAGAAATTGAAACGGGTGATTTTTTTCAGAATAAAGTACTTGTTGATGCATTAAAACTTGCTAAAAACAATCAAAAAGCGGTGCATGTCCTGGGTCTTTTTTCACCAGGCGGTGTTCATAGTCATGAAATGCACTGGTTTGCACTACACCAATTAGCCGTATCGTTAGATCTTTCTAACCTTTACTTGCATCCTTTTTTAGACGGCCGCGACACACCGCCACAAAGTGCACTCGTCTCTTTACAACGGTTAGATGCGCTTTTAGAAGAAACCGGATGCGGTCACATCGCTTCTCTCATTGGACGTTATTATGCTATGGATAGGGACCATCGATGGGAACGCATTGAAGCAGCTTACAAATTACTCATTGACGGTCAAGCAGCCTATCATGCGGACACCGCAGCAGTAGGTTTAGAACAAGCTTATGCGCGAGGAGAAAATGATGAATTTGTTCAAGCAACGATCGTTTCAAAAAACGGTATTGCCTCTCCTATAAAAGAAGGCGACGTCGTTATCTTTATGAACTTCCGTGCTGACCGAGCGCGCGAATTAACAGAAGCCCTAACTGACCCTCAATTTAAGCACTTTAAAAGAAACAAAATAATCAATTTTGGAGAATATGTTTGCTTATCAACCTATGATCAACGCTTTGATTTACCCGTAGCGTATCCGCCTATCCCACTTAATAATCTTTTAGCTGAATGCATTAGTGATGCAGGGCTTAGGCAGTTACGCATTGCAGAAACCGAAAAGTATGCGCATGTTACTTTCTTCTTTAACGGTGGCATTGAAAAACCTTTCCCTCTCGAAGAAAGAGTATTGGTCCCTTCGCCCAAAGTCGCTACTTACGATTTGCAACCTGAAATGAGCGCCCCCTTACTTACTAAGAAATTAATCGAAGCGATTGAGTCACACCATTTTGATGTGATTATTTGCAATTTTGCCAATCCTGATATGGTTGGACACACTGGTAATTTCCCAGCGACTGTCAAAGCCATCGAAGTCATCGATACATGTCTTGGTGACATCGCCCGTGCAGTAGAAAAAATGGGTGGTGAAATGATTATTACGGCTGATCATGGCAATGCGGAGCAAATGTTTGATCTTAAAACGAATCAACCACATACGGCCCACACGACAGATCCGGTCCCTTTTATCTTTCTCGGTCGTCCCGCTAAAATTGTGAAGAAAGATGGCAAATTATCTGATATTGCACCAACAATGTTGTATTTATTAGACCAGCCCATTCCTGTCGAAATGACAGGAAAGCCTTTGATTGAGCTGGTATAAAGCCAAGGTGGAGGTGATATACTTAAAGTAATTCTAAACGGTGGGCACTTCTCATGAACAGCATGCAGTCGTTTATCGCTTCGATTTGTGTTTCCCTGTTAGTTATTTCTCCTACTTTTGCCCAAACAACTTTAACACTGAAACAACTTCCAGCAGCCATTGCATCTCAATTTGCTAAAGCCGCCGAAACCCCAATCAAACCGCAAGTTAAAAATGAAAAAAACCAACCGGTCAGCGATGATGATATCAATCGATTTACGAATACGATCGTTTTAATCAAAGATTTTTATGTTCAATCCATTGGTGATCGCGCGTTGCTTGACGATGCTATTCGCGGCATGGTGAGTGGGCTTGATCCTCACTCGGAATATTTAGACGATGAAGCTTACAAATCATTATTAATGACAACCAGTGGTGAATTTGGCGGTGTAGGCATTGAAGTCACCCCAGAATATGGCATTTTAAAAATTGTTTCGCCCATTGATGATACGCCCGCTGCACGAGCCGGTGTTAAAGCCGGAGATTACATCGTTGCCATCGATGGCAAATTGGTTAGTGAAATGAATTTGCAAGAAGCAGTAGAGAAAATGCGTGGTAAAGCTGGTACGTTAGTAACCCTCTCTGCCTTGCGCAAGGGTGAAAAGCTTCCCCTAACTTTTAAGCTAGTGCGTCAAGTGATTCAAATCGCAAGTGTCAAAAGTAAAATGTTGGATGGAAATTATGGTTACATTCGTATAACACAATTCCAAGAACCGACTTCCCGATTAATGCATGATGCCATTCTCAACTTAAAAACACTTAACCATGGTCGCTTGCAAGGTCTAATCCTTGATTTACGTAATAATCCAGGTGGATTACTTGAAACAGCCGTACAAGTCACTAATAATTTTTTAGAAAGCAAAGACTTAAAAGGTAAATTTAAAGATAATATTGTTTACACCGAAGGACGTTTACCAGAAGCCCAATATAGTGCGAAAGCAACCGGTGAAGATATTTTAGAAGGTGCACCGATGGTCGTTTTGATTAACGGTGGCTCCGCATCCGCGTCTGAAATTGTCGCAGGCGCTTTACAAGACTATCGTCGTGCCATCATTGTAGGTACAACAAGCTTTGGTAAAGGCTCAGTACAAACAGTCATTCCCCTTGATAAAGCCCATGCTTTGAAATTAACTACCGCACTTTATCACACGCCCTCAGGACGCGTGATTCAAAATATCGGCATCATACCGGATGTACAGATTGAAGATTTGAAAGTCGTTAAAACAAATAATGATGAAGATTTGTCGATGATTGAACCGATCAAAGAATATCAATTAAAAAATCATCTTCAAGGCGCAGAAGTTGTAACAACTAAAACAACCCTAACCTCACAAAACGATATGATTTTAGCGCGGGAAGACTTTCAACTTTTTGAGGCGCTCAACATTTTACGGACGATGTATACGCTGAACCAACGTCCCGCCCCTATCACTGCCAAAAACTAACAGTCACGGGGCGAGGCTAATTCATCCTTGCCCATTGTGATTTACACCACCATGATGGCTTCAATTTCAATAAGCACAGCTTTCGGTAAAGCTGTAACTTGAATGGTCGAGCGCGCAGGATAAGGTTCTTTAAAAAATTCACCCATCACTTCATTCACAGTATTGAAGTGAGAAAGATCAACAAGAAAAATGGTGAGCTTCGCAATTGAAGATAAATCTCCCCCTGCCGCTTCGCATACTGCTTTTAAATTTTTAAAAACTTGCAATGCCTGGTTTTGCACATGACCTTCTACTACTTTCATGGTCATGGGATCCAAAGGAATTTGACCGGAAAGGTAAACAGTATTTCCACATTGTACAGCTTGCGAATAAGGGCCAATTGCACGTGGCGCGCCCTCAGTAAAGATAATTTTTTTGGTATTCATTTTGATACTCTAAGATGGATAGCCTTGATTGAAGAAAAACAAATCAAGGCTTGGCAATAATTTAAACCTTGATTTGTAGAGTGCTTAATCAAGGTTATCACTTGTAGAGAGATAGGGTTAGGTCTACCTTTCAAACTTTCATTATCTACGATCAATATCCACAGAGTTAGTCGTAGCACCGCAGCAGCTACATGATCCATTACATTTGCAAGCTGGACCACATTCACATCCACCCTTTCTGCAACGTGATGACGTCATACAATAAAATAGATCATAAAATAATGCTAGGACAACACCGAAAATAAAACCTTTAACTAAGCCGATAAGCGTAAACACAAATACATCAGGCCAAGTAAATGGGGTTGTTATTTGCGTAGCAAATAAAGGGGGAACACCGTGATAAAGCATCCAGACAGCACCACAAAAAAATGAAAGTGCCAACGTTATCCCTAAAGCAAGTCCCAATGAGAGTGGACATAAACAGCCACTTTTTCCGCTTCTCATACATCCTCCTTAAATCATTCAATGGTAACGCTCATAGTATAAATCAATTCGTTACTTTTAAAGTTAAATGTTTCAGTGGCCAATACTTTGGACACCCTCCATAATAAAGAGAGAAAACAAATGCTTATAAAATTAGATTGAGGACACATGAGGTGGGGAGCACTTTCGAGGCTTTACGTAATGTAATAAATCAATACCTTAGCCATGAGCAAGTCACAGAAATTGAGAAAGCTTATCATTTTGCAAAAGAAGCCCATGGCACCCAAACGCGATATACCGGGGAACCTTATATCACGCACCCGATTGCTGTTGCCCAAATTCTAGCCCAAATGCGCATGGATCCCCAAACTATTGTAGCCGCCATTTTGCATGACGTTGTAGAAGATACCCCGGTCAATGAAGATGAAATTGAACAACGGTTTGGAAAAGAAGTCGCCGATCTTGTCGATGGCGTAACAAAGCTTACCCAAATTCACTTTGAAAATTATGCGCAAGCGCAAGCGGAAAATTTTCGGAAAATGGTTATGGCGATGGCAAGTGACATCCGTGTCATTCTTGTAAAATTATGTGATCGTCTGCACAACATGCGCACCTTACAAGGTTTACCGCCTGAAAAACGACGACGTAAGGCGCTTGAGACTTTAGAAATTTTTGCCCCCATTGCTAACCGTCTCGGGATGCATGCTTTCCGTGTAGAATTGGAAGATTTATGTTTCGCCTCCCTCTATCCATTACGTTTTAAAATTTTACAAGACGCGGTTGCTAAAGCACGGGGTAATCGTCAAGAAATCATGGAAATGATCAACAATCAAATTAACGATAGTTTGAAAAAAAATAATATCCCCTCCGTGACGATGTCTGGTCGGGGTAAACACTTATATAGTATTTACAAAAAAATGAGTGAAAAACATCTTTCGTTTTCAGAAATTATGGATGTGTATGGTTTTCGTATTATCGTTGACAAAGTTGATACATGTTATCGCGTGTTAGGCGTTCTTCATAATCTCTACAAGCCCATTGCGCATCGTTTCAAAGATTACATTGCCATACCGAAAGCAAATGGCTATCAATCATTGCATACCACTTTGTTTGGTCCTTACGGCGTACCGATTGAAATCCAAATCCGTACGGAAGAAATGCATAAAACCGCAGTGAATGGTATTGCTGCGCATTGGCTTTATAAAACAGAAAAGAAAGTTTTTAACGATGCTCAATCACGCGCACGCGAATGGTTAAAAGGTATTTTAGAAATGGATAAAAGCTCTAAAAATTCTTTAGAGTTTATTGAAAATGTCAAAATTGATTTATTTCCTGATGAAGTTTATGTTTTCACCCCCCGAGGACAAATTATTGAGCTGCCAGCAGGAGCAACACCCGTTGATTTTGCCTATACCATTCATTCAGACATTGGTAATACTTGTGTTGCAGTTCGATTAGATAAACGACTTTTACCGCTTTCAACGCCTCTTATTAGTGGTCAACAAGTTGAAATTATTACAGCTCCGGGTGCGAGGCCCAACCCTGCCTGGTTAAACTTTATTGTGACCGGCAAAGCACGCAGTAAGATCAAGCATTTCCTCAAAAAACAGCAGCGTGAAGAATCCATGGCCCTTGGCAAACGTTTAGTTGATAAAGCATTGCATCCCTATGGTTTGCCACTCAGTCGCGTAACTGAAGGGGTGCTTGGTTCCATTGTTAAAAATTCACGTTTAGATTCGATAAGTCATTTATATGAAGAAGTAGGCATCGGCAATCGACCTGCTTTATTAGTGGCAAAACAAATTGCAAAATCCTTAGGCGACATTACCAAAAAAGATATTATTGAACCCGAAACGCACCCACTCGTTATTCGCGGCACAGAAGGATTATCAGTCGCTTATGCCAAATGTTGTCATCCTATCCCCGGTGATCAAATTGCAGGATTAGTAAAGATTGGGCAAGGCATTGAAGTGCACATGGTGCAATGCACTAACCTTGTCAAATTTCATCATCATAATGATAAATACGTCGCACTTTTATGGGAAGAAAACATTGAAGGTGATTTTTCAGTGGATTTAAAAGTGGATTTAGTCAATCGGCGTGGAAGTCTTGCTGCCTTAACCCTCGCCATTTCAGAGGCGGAATCTAATATAGAACATATTCGTGCGCAAGAAACTGACTGTAACCACTTTCATGTGGATGCAACCATCGCAGTTCGTAACCGTCGACATCTTGCCCGCGTTCTGCGCAAAATTCGCAAACGTAAAGATGTTTCACGCGTATGGCGAAGTAAGCCAAATAACTAGCCCATTTAATGTTGGTAAACAAATTTTCCTTTCACCATCGTAGCGGCCACTCCGAACTGATCATCAAACACAACTAAATCTGCATCATAGCCTTTGTCAATTATCCCGATTCGATGATCCCACTTTAAGACGCTGGCTGGATTAAGCGTACACATTTGAATAGCATCTTCAAAACCACATTGCGTAAACTTAACCATATTGATGATGGCTTCAGGCAACGTAAGCACGCTACCCGCTAAAGTGTTATCCGCTAAAGTGACGCGCTGATTCGTGAGCGTTACCGTTTGACCGCCTAACTCATAATTGCCGTCGGGCATGCATTTTGCCCGCATACTATCAGTTACGAGGATTAACGAGTTTTTTTGTTTTAATTGGTAAACTAAATCAACTATAGCAGGATGCAAATGATGTCCATCAACAATTATTTCAGCATAAATATTTTTTGCCAGTAATAAAGCAGGTACAGGGCCTGGCTCCCGCTGATGCAAAGCACGCATCGCATTGAAAAGATGCGTCGCCTGTGTCGCGCCTGCCTGAATAGCAGCTTCAGTTTCTTCATAAGTTGCAAAAGTATGTCCAATCGATGCAATGACATTATTATTTTTTAACATTTTAATAAAAGGTATAGCGCCCGGTAATTCTGGTGCGAGTGTGACAATTTTAATTTGATTGGCAGCAGCTAATTGCAACTGTTCAAATAAATCAATATCTGGAAATACAGTAACATCACGTTGCGCACCCCGTTTGGCGTTCGCAATAAAGGGTCCCTCAAGGTGAATACCGATGCATTGTGCACCGGGTAATTTTTTTAGTCCGGCTGCAAACTTCAAAACGTTTGTAATTTTGTCAGGCTCAGCTGTCATGGTTGTTGCAAGAAAACTTGTTACACCTTCTTTTGCTAAAGCTAAGCTAATTCCGTGCCAAGCTTCTTCATTCGCATCCATCACATCGTGTCCATTTGCGCCATGGAGATGAATATCAATAAGGCCAGGCGTGAGAAAGTAATGGCTTGGAAATTCAATGTGCTGCGCCGGAAAATGATGCTTAAGCATCGCGGCAGGAATGATTGCGGCAATTCTACCTGCCTCGATGACGATAGCTTGATTTTTAATCCATTGGCCTGTAGATAAAATTTGTGGTCCTGACAAAATAATACGGGGTGATTCGCTTTCTAAATTAAGTGTTAATTTGGTATCCAGTTGATAGCTCCTTTTGCAGAACGTGCTCGCGGATAAATAAGATAGCGCCTTGATCGGGAGATTGCGCGGGATCAATTAAATTTTGTCGTAATGGATCAGGCAAAAATGGTTTAATTTTTTGAGCCAAGCCACCCAATAAAGAACAAGGTAGTACGTGCTGGGTATTAACGCGTTTTGCTTCCAAAGCTTGCGCAATTAAATAAAGTTGTTCACCAGCGTTCTCTAAAAGACCTTGGGCTGCAAGACACCCTTGCTCTTGTGCAGCCAAGATAAGTGGTGCAAGAGTTGCAAATCCAGTTGAATTTGCCGCATTGGCCCAGTTAATTAAATTAGCATAATCCTGTTCGAAAAAATTCAAAATCGATTGGCTAAGCAAAGAAGGCGCAACTCTTCCATCATAAGTTCTAACCGTATGCTTAACTGCTTCTAATCCTAACCATGCCCCACTTCCTTCATCATCGTGCGGAAAACCCCAACCTCCAACTTTCGTTTCGATGTGATCTTCAATTTGAAAACCAACCGAACCCGTCCCCACAATAATAATGGCGCCATCATGCCCAAGATGTGCGCCCAAACACGCAATGTGGGCGTCAGAGGTCAACGCGAGTGTGGCAAAGGGATGTTTAACGGCAAGAAAATCCATACGCGCTGCGTGAATTTCAAACCCTGCCAAGCCTAATCCGCAATGAAAAGCATGTTCATGATTAGGCCAGGGCATTTCCAGCGTGCGAAACGCACTTAGTAAAGTTTCATGAATAGTTCGCCAAGCCTCCAAGATAGAAATTCGAATGCTCGCAGATCCCCCTTGGGATCGCGCGATTAAATTCCCCGCGTCATCTTCGACCCTCACAATAGTCTTGGAGGCGCCCCCATCTATACCTATAAAAAATTGTTTCATTATCTAACTCAGCTTGCTTAGTTTTGAAACAACATTATCTGCTCAACCTGAATCGCTTGCAAAAAAAAATTACTAATTTTTTTTTTGCTGGTAAAGTACAAAAAAATTTGTTAAGTAAAAATTAAATAAAAATTTCTTTTATTCTTTTTCAAACGAGGTTGTAAATGACTACAACAAGGTTAATGATACGCGAAACCCCCACCTCCAAGGACCAAGAGATTTATGCTAATCCAGATTTTTTTAGCACAAACGATGCAACAAAAAAATATGATGCTCAAGAAACATACATAAAGATTGGTCATTTATTAAGTCATGCCTCACGCGAACATTCTTTTTATTTGTATCGGTTACTATCAGCTTCAGCAGAAGAATTTAAAGTTTTATTGGGCGATGAAACAGGTGAAATCAAGGTCGTCATTTTACCCTTGGTAACCCTTGAAAATGACAAGTCTACTGTCAGGTTACAATCCATAAAGAATAATGATCTTCCTAGTTACTGCCATCCTAGTAATCACAACTTTTTTTCTGTTCTTAATGATACTTTCCAGCAACTACAAAAAAAAGAAACCGTCGTACCAATCGAACCCCAACCCAAGACCGAACGGATCGAAGAAAAAGAACCGTCCGCACGCATTCCTCTCAAAACAATATGCGATCCTTTTACCATCCAAAGTGATTGTAAAGACTTTGCCAAATTACAAGAATTTTTAGATCAGATTGATCATTACACGACCCTTAATCAAGCACGAAATAATATCGCGCTGATTACCAGTAATTTATTTAATGATGCAGCGATCGATAAAAAATTATTGGATTTCGTCAAAACAAAAATCGAAGTCATTGTTCGAGGTAAATTAGCCCAGTTTGACGAACACTTTAGTGTAAAAAGTCATGTAGCGGAACGCCTCGCTGAGAAATTACGTGCCGATTTCACCCCGCTCTATGAACAACATCAACAAAATGCTCAGAAAATTACTACGGCAGTTGCCCCATCGTGGGATCTCAATTTAAAAGCTTATTTGCATTTGGCGCCACAAACAAATGAAGTAACACTTGCCGATAAAATTCTGCAACATCAATCCTATTTACAATTTCAAAATCTCGATTTTAGCGAAGAAAAAATCTTAATGAATTCCATCCAAAGTCAATTTCGAGGTTTGCGAGCAAGGTTTCAAACAGACAAAGAATTTTTTCTACTCAAATCGCGTGTTGAATCAGAAGATAAACTTTCCGCTCTCGCTGTTTTAAAAACAGAAGCTGAAAGTTACATTAAAACTATATTTAATCAATTTAAAGAGATGAAGGCGCTCAATGAGGATTCATCTTCTTTTGAATTTAAATTTCATGATCACCTGTTTGATTTAAAGAGCGATGCCTTTAGTGTTTATTTGTCAGGTTTAACGAAAGATTTGCAAGATCAATATCATTTTGCAAAGCTTATAACAACTGAAATTTTAGCGGCTAAATCTTTACCCCTCAAATCAAAAAAAGGAGAAACGCTCAAAACATCCCGCGCTGTGCAACTAGGTATCTACCAAGATGAGACTCATCAATTAGAGAGACTCCGCACCCAAACTCAAACTTTACATAATCAATTAAAATTGGGCCAAGATTTATTTAATACCATTGAGAATGAGTTTTTAATTCAACAAAAACAAAAGTCGCTTGCACAGTTTAATGAAAAATTGGCTGCCCAAAAAGTCCGTTTAAACTCCAATTACTTTCTTGATTCAAATGATAAACAAATTCGCCAATATGAAAATGATCCTCTGCTCTGCCCACTCATTAACAACTACTCTCAATGCAAAAAAGATATCTTAACGTTATCCCCAACCTTAAGCGTTGACCCACACCCTGAGAATAGTGTTTTAAAAAACGATTTGGCTCAAATAAAAATCAGTGAACAAGTATTAATAAAGCGTGAGGCTGAATTGGAAAATCAGGCGAAAGTGCTAAATGTTGCTATTCAACATCGACTTGTTTTAAAAGAATTAAATCTACTTCTAGAAACTTCGCAAAAAAAATATCGTGATCTCATTTTCTCTGAAAAAACGTTACAGGAGATAGAAGAGTTTAAAGATGATAAAGAAATTGCATCTTATTTTAAGCAATATCAGCAAGCTCAAAATGCACTCACGACCATCTTTCAAAATTTTCCGACGCGTGACATTACCTTGGAGCGAATCGATTTAGCAACAGGTACCCAAAAGGACTTGGTAGAATACACCGAGTCACTTAAAACTTTTAAAGACCTAACTCTAAGACGCCTCGCGGCGCTTAACGAAGCTAAAAATGGATCAGCCAAGAAGGATGAGCAGGAAGTTTTAGAACACCCTGCTGCAAAAGGTGAATTGCCGGGATTCTGGGCGCGCCGTGGTAAAAAAATCTTAAAGGGCGCGCTCTTTGGACTTACGTCAGCCATCGTTATTGGGAGTTTAGTCGTATTGGGTTGCGCCACAATGGGAGTAGGACCTGCTGCGATTTTAGGAGCCATCGGCGGAGGCGTTGCAGCCGGTGCTGGCGTAGTCGGCATCGGAATGAGTTCGACGTCAGGTGCAATAATCGGATTAACCATCATAGGACTCATGGCAGCAACAATAGGTGCTGCAGCGGAGGAAGTCGTATCCCGTTTGAGGGCTAAACATAACCCCTCATCGATTTTGCCTTTCGTACCGCCCACTGGGCAAGAAGCTTCGGGGTCATGGGAATCTAATAATCCTAACCTTAGCGAACATCGCAAAGGTAAAATATTTAGTACAAAAAGTATTCATCAGAAACTACAGAAGCAATGGCCCACCCAAACGGCACCACATCGAGATTCCAATCTAGATAATATTAATGATCTGGAGATTCCAAGTTTGCCTAACGCTCGTAGCGCGGCAGTTTTATCACCACGAATAGAGATGAATGCCGACTTGTCGCAACGCTCTGCTATGGAAACTGCTTCACCCCCAACTTCGCCATCCTACTCACCATAAAAATGGACTGCGATCGATGTGAGACGTGAAGTAGTTACACCTAACGTCTCGCATCGCATAGGGGCGATGCTATTGCATCAATCAAGCGTCTCGACCTTGCTTAAGTTGCGCACGTAAGGTGGAAAGCGGGACACGCTGTACCTGTGGATCGGTATCATTGCGGATGGGCGCACCGAAAGCATGGCCATAAATAAGTTCGTAAGAAATCTCCAAAGGCAAAATGCGGCCTTGCATACCTTTTTCTACGGATGCGACATCAATAGCCCACATCCCCGTTGCACATAACTCACTGATCAGTTTCTTTTGATCTCGGTAGGCAAGTGTATAGTGATCAATATCTAAAATAGGATCTAAAAATCCCTCATGCAGTAGAGCATCCCCTAAATCATGCATATCCATCAACTCAGGTAAATCCTTGGGATGAATGACTTCCCGCCACTCAAGTAAAGTATCGGGACCTAAAGCGGTAAACATTAACAAACCGTCTGGATGTAAAACCCGCCGCCATTCTTTAATGGTTGCAACCATATTGGTTTGCCAAGGAAGAAAAAAATTAGCGAAAATAATGTCGATACTTGCATTTTTGAAAGGCAATTGAGTGCCATCACTTTCAATGCATTTTAATCTTGCATCTTCTTTAGCTTTATTTAACATGGCAGGGGTGTGATCAAGTGCAATAATGTTTGCTTCTTTAAAGCGCGATGCAAGCTTTCCCGAAATTTCTCCCGTACCACATCCCACATCTAATACAAACCTTGGCTTAATTTTTATTAATTCTAACCGTTCACACATTTCATCACCGGCAGCGCGTGCTAAAACATTGGCTGCTTGGTATTGATCAGGAGACCACACGATGTTTTTCATTCAGTCTTTCTCTCACTTCATTCAGGGTATGAGAAACGTAATTCACCTGCCTCGCACTTGTCTTTTATGCGCAAGTTTTACCCATACCCAATCTAGTCTTTGTCTAATGTGTTATAAAAATTTGCCTATTGTAGCGCAAGCATGTCCGCAATGTGCGCAAATTTTACCAAATAAGATTCAATCGCAACATTGCGGAACCTGTTTATCTAATCCCCCGCCTTTCGATCACGCTTTTACCCTTTTTCCATATGAAGAGCCCATCGCCTTGCTACTTATGGCATTAAAATTTTCAGGAGCACTCCATCATGCGCAACTTTTTGGGGAACTGTTAACCCAAAAAATACGTTTATCTTGGTATCACCAATTAGCCCTGCCTGACCTCATCATTCCCATGCCTTTACATCAAGATCGATTAAAAAAACGCGGGTTTAATCAAGCGCTTGAAATTGCGCGCCCAGTCAGTAAACAACTTAAAATCCCACTCGATCTTACGGGATTGATTCGCCATAAAGCGACCCAACCGCAAACTTTTCTTAAAGCACGCGCAAGACGAGCGAATGTGGCGCGCGCTTTTCTTGCCCGTAGTCATTACCACAATTTAACCATTGCTGTACTAGATGATATTATTACCACCACTGAAACCCTCCGCGCTTGCTGCCGCGTCTTAAAATTAAAAGGGGCTAAATCAATTCATGTTTGGAGTGTTGCAAGACGCTAAGGGTTGCCGAATGAAGGAAGACTCGCTACAGTAGCAATCTTTTGCCCAGCCACTTTTGATTGATGACGCTTTTGAGGTTAGAAAATGCAAGATATTACCCTATTTATGAGCAATCACCCTCTACTTGTGAGCGCTTTATTTGTTGTTCTCGCTTTAAGCATGGTTATAGAATTATTACGAGCGAAACAAAAACTTAACTCGCTTACTCCCATTCAAGCGACACAAATGATGAACCATCAGCAAGCGCAAGTCATTGATGTTCGCTCCGCTGAAAACTTTCGCAAGGGTCATATTATTAATGCGCAAAATATTATGCCTCAGGATTTTGAAAAAAATGCTAAGAAACTAGCTCGCTTCAAATCAAATCCTTTTATTATTGTTTGC
The DNA here is from genome assembly GCA_013816845.1 of Gammaproteobacteria bacterium. Lineage (NCBI taxonomy): Bacteria > Pseudomonadati > Pseudomonadota > Gammaproteobacteria > Gammaproteobacteria bacterium. The sequence continues at coordinate 428,466 of JACDDU010000003.1, read as the reverse complement.
GGATTGGGCAAAGCATCCCAGAAAGTAGCCGCTTCTTTAAAAAAACAAGGTTATAATGCGTTCTCTTTAGCAGGCGGAATGCGTGCATGGCAAGATGCGCAAATGCCAATTATAAAGGAATAAATCATGCCTAAAGTTATCATTTACAGTAAAGCACATTGTCCTTATTGCGACATGGCAAAAGAATTTTTTACTGAAAAAAACATTTCGTTTGAAGAAATTCGCATTGACCTTGATGCAGACAAACGTGATGAAATGTTGCGGTTATCTAACAATCGTCGCACTGTGCCTCAAATCTTTATTAATGGGCAAAGCATTGGCGGCTATGATGATCTTATCGCCTTATCCAAATCAGGCAAACTCAATGAACTTTTACAATAATAGTTAAAAAGGGCAGTCCCATGGAACAAAACGCGAACGAAACACAACCACAATTTGAAATTCAACGTATTTTCGTTAAAGATATTTCTTTCGAAGCACCGAATACGCCGCATACTTTTTCTGAAGAATGGAAACCTGAAGTTTCATTAAACTTAGAAACAAAAAGTAATCGTATTCAAGATAATTTACATGAAGTCGTTTTATCCATCACCGCCACTGTTAGCACCGGCAATAAAACTGCCTTTTTAATTGAAGTTCATCAAGCTGGCGTTTTCATGATCAATGGTTTTCCTAATGATCAATTACATCAAATGTTAGGAAGTTTTTGTCCTAATATTTTATTCCCTTATGCCCGCGAAGTTGTTTCTGACATCGTCGTCCGCGGCGGTTTCCCTCAACTGATTCTTGCGCCTGTTAATTTTGATGCGTTGTATGCCCAACACATGGAAAAGCAAGAAGGCGAAGGAGCCGCTGGTAAAGGTTCTTCTACTGCACAAAATGTAAATTAAGGATAAAGCCTCATGCAGCATAAGCCGATTGCAATTTTAGGTGCAGGCGCGTGGGGTACCGCGCTTGCCTTATACCTTGCAAGGCTTGGACAAATCGTCCATCTATGGAGCATTGATCCCGCTGAAATTAAAGCACTTAACCAAGATAGGATGAATCAGCGGTATTTACCTGACTTTGCGTTTTCTGCTGAAATTAAACCGACTGATGATTTAGCAACGGCTATTCATGAAGTGGATGATATTTTAATTGTCATCCCTTCAGTTGGTTTTCGTCATACGTTAGAATTACTTAAACCTCACCTTAAACCACATCACCATTTCATTTGCGCAACGAAAGGTATTGATGCTCAAAGTGGTCAACTTCTCAATCATGTAGCGTCAGACATTTTAGGGAACGAAATTATTTTTGCTGCCCTTTCTGGTCCTTCGTTTGCAAAAGAAGTTGCACAAGGCTTACCAACTGCAGTTGTCTTAGCTTCAACTGATATGACTTATTTGCAACAGCTTAAAAATCGTTTTACCAGTCCTATATTCCGTACGACCCTTTCTGATGATCTTATCGGGGTTGAAATGGGCGGCATAGGAAAGAATGTAATTGCCTTAGCAGTCGGGATGAGCGACGGTTTAAATTTGGGTGCAAATGCCCGAAGCGCCTTACTTACTTTTGGTTTTCAAGAAATTATTCGGCTCGGGGTCGTATTGGGCGGCAAAGAAGAAACCTTTACGGGCCTATCCGGCATAGGCGATTTAATTCTCACCAGCCTCGATGATTTATCACGTAATCGTCGTTTTGGTAAAGCCCTGGGTCAAGGCAATACTGTCGAAAAAGCCGAGCGAGAAATTGGTCAAGCGGTTGAAGGCAAACAAAACGCTGCTTCATTGGTTAAACTTGCTTCCAGGCACCAACTCCGCATGCCACTCTGTGAAATGGTTGTAGCAATTTTGCAAAGCGAAATTGAAGTTCGACCTGCTTTTGCGGCATGGTTTGCAGCCATTGGCTAGTTCATGCTTTTGCAATAGAATGGTTCTCTATGGCTCAATTAGATATATCACAGCAAATGATTAAAGTTGCCCGTTTACTAAACGGCAATTACAGCCTTAACGGTCGACCCATGACCATGGATGAAGTTTTCTCCCATACAGGGTTATTAGCCGGCATTGCGCGCCGTGCTGATCAACTCTCCTCGCTTTGTCTTGGTTACGGCATTGGCGTAACCTTTGAAGAAGCAGAAGGTTCGGCCTTAGGGGTAAAGGTTATTTTTGACGACATTACGCCTAACGTTTTAAGACTACTTTGCTTAATTGATGTATTAAATGAATTAATGCGCGGCACACCGCGGGGCGATGCAACAGCCCTCGATCAACTGATGTATGATTGATTCTAATTTTTCCACCACGGTTGTGCGATTTTGCGTGGACCTGCTACATAAGCTCGTAACCAGCGAAGAAAAACGCCAGGCGTAAAACCAAACCGCTCTAACATTGTAAAAAATAAAGTAGCCAGAATGGCAAATAAAAAGGTCCATATTCGAATATGAAAAAGCAAAATTAATAAAGGAAAAGTCGCTCTAAAATCAATGAAAAAGAAGCGAACATTCCTTGCTGAATCGCGCCAGTGAGCCATAATTGCCATCCTCTTTTACTTAAGTATAGACTTTGACAGTCGATTTCCTAGCCCCTTCAAGGCAGTTGCGTGCTTTGCTAACCAAAATCAACAACCTCAATAAGTATAACTTTTTACCGCATCAAACCAACCAAAATAACCACAGGTCTAGTCCTAGTTATTTAAACTTATTCAAATTTCGGCAAACTCGTTATACCATGGTCGGAGGATTAATTTCAGAGGTTCAATCTAAACGTGCCGCAAGTTTTTTTAGCTTACTGCACACTTCGTACTATGCAATGCGAAATCTTTTTTAAGGAAAACGTTACATGCGGTTAAGATGGGGTTTATTAACATTTCTTTCTTTGACCTTACTGGCATGTGCTGCCCCTAAACCACCTCCAGGTTATGAAGTTACACGAAGCCAAGCCTCCTTAGCAGAAGCCTCCTATTCAATCAGCCGTTCCATGGTCGATCTTGCTGAAGTTGCTCAAGCTGCGCATCCGCTCCCTGAACTTGCGCCACCACCTGCGCCGCTTACGTATGGCATGGCAGGACTCACCACCATCGATTGGTCAGGCCCTATTGAACCTTTAGTGAGACAAATTGCTCGCGCATCCGATTATCGTGTTCGCGTTTTAGGCACGCCACCTGCAATACCTGTGATCGTCACTGTTTACCAAAAAAATGTTATGCTTGGGGATGTTTTACGGGATGTCGGCTATCAAGGTGGTCGACGCGCGGCAGTGGTAGTCTTTCCAGACAGTCGGGTCATTGAATTGCGCTATGCCAAAAATTAATTTGTTTGCATATCTAGATCATTCCAAATTGTATCGACTGATACTCAGCACAATGCTTTCTGCTACGTTGTGCAGCTGTTTCTACACGGGTGAAACCAACTTAGAGGGGATCGATACGACTGATATTTATCAGTTAGAAAATATTCGTGTGCAAGCACGTGTTGCTCCAAGCTCCCACCCCTCTGGCAGTCCAATTCGCACGCAAGCATTGCAAGAATCGGCTTTGAGTATGGGGGCGCAATCGGGTCTTGCTTGGGCATCGACCCGGATGAATACCCGTATGTCCGATGATCGAAAATACCTTGATACGATTTTCAATTTTAATGGCATGATGTTAACACACGGTGTTATTCCCCCCGTTTTAGTTGAAGGGGATTTTAGTCTCAATCTCGCTGATCCGAATACCATTCGTGTCGCAGATCGAACTTATAAAATTGTGAAACAAGCACGCTTTGCAACTACGCCGCCCAATTGGCGTGAGTATTTATGGTTGCAATATCCAGCCCCGCGGTTACCCGATCGAACTTTACTACCACGTACCTTGTCAGAACAGCGCGTGTGGCGAGAAGGCATCAGAGCAGGTTGGGAGCGTGGTATTCAACAAGGGTATAGTATTTTTCAAGAAAATATGGCGCGACTTAAGCGTGATTTTCGAGGCATGATTTTATATCGTAAATTATTACAAGAGCGCATGATTAGCCCGCCTTTTGTTTCGCGTACCGAACTTGGTGTAACAGGAGATGGCAGTGACATGCGCATCAACGATCAAGTCTTGCGTATTGTCGAATTGCCGCAACTTCAAACCAGTGCTAAAGGATGGAAAGCCATCGTGGTGAAGCAATGAGCAAAACTGAAAGTGACATCTTATTTCCACAAGAACCCGTACGAATCGGGATCGATGCCGTCAATGACATTTTAATTTACTGTGTCAATTTAGGGGCTTCTGATATCACCTTTCAAACGGGTGAACCCGTTATGGCTGAAATTTTTGGCAAGCTTAAAAAAGTCACGCGAAGAAAATTGTCGAATACAGAAGTCAGTGAAGTTTTAAATGCAATGTATGGCCCCAATGGCACGACCTTGCTCATGTCCGGAAAAGATCTTGATACGCATTATGAAATTCGACCCAACCGCTCTGATCGTTATCGTTTTCGTGTTAATGGTACAGGCTGCTTAGTTGAAGGTCACGATGGCTTGCAAATTACGGCGCGAACCATTCCAACCGAACCCCCAACCCTTGAGAGCATGGGGTTACCTACTAAAATTATTGATGCGATTACACCTGAGCAAGGTGTGGTCTATGTTACAGGCGCGACGGGGTCGGGCAAAAGTACCTTGCTTGCTGCAATCATTCGTAGCATCACCGAAGATGTGAATAGTAATCGTAAAGTTCTTACATACGAAGCACCTATCGAATTTGTTTTCGATAGTGTCGAAAAAGAATCAAGCATTGTCAGTCAATCAGAAATTCCGCGACATTTACCAAGTTTTGCAGCGGGGGTCCGTAATGCTTTGAGACGTAAACCGCGGCTCATTTTAGTCGGTGAAGCACGTGACCCAGAAACCATTGCAGCCGTAATGGAAGCTGCGATGACCGGTCATCCTGTCTATACAACACTTCACAGTAATAGTGTTGCTGAAACCATACGACGTTTAGTTATTACGTTCCCACCCGAAGAACGTCAAGGTAGAACGATCGATATTATTGAAACAGTACGCTTAGTTATTTCTCAACGCTTGGTACCAACCATTGAGGGTAAGCGAGTTGCTTTGCGAGAATATTTAGTTTTTGATGAAAAAATACGAGATATTTTATTAGAAACAGACGTCTTAACCATTACCAATGTCGTCAGAAAATTAGTAAGAGAATACGGTCAAACGATGGAAGTCGACGCACACGCAAAATTAAAAGATGGATTAATCACCGATCGTCAATATCGACTTATTGCAGAGCAAGCCAAGCGTGAGGAAAAAGACGCGCCCACGATGTAAGTAGCGCGTCGCATTATTTTTATTTTTCCCCACCGCCTTTATCAGAATCTGAGATTTGAATATCATCACTTTCTTTGCCTGCTCCCTTCTTTTTCTGAGCACGTTCAGCAAGATCTTTATTTGCAGATTGAGATCGCTTGCTGATACCGCCGCCGATTGTTTGCGCGCCTTTGGCAGCCTGACTCACTCCGCCTTTAGCACCACTTAAACCTTCTCCTGCAGCTGCGCCCGTCTCTTCGGTCGAGCCCCCCATCCAACGGAGAACACGATCAGGAATCACATGAATTAAGGAGAAGCATTTATTGAGCGCAGTTAAAACAATACCTGTGTAAGCACCAAGGAACAGTAATTCTTCGACTAATCCAGCATTGGCATACATTTGTGACATAACGCCGACAAAGCCGGCATTAATCATGGTGACAACAACGTTGGCTAACAACATCGCCGCCATCATGCCAAATACCATTAAAGCAGGTCTTAAGAAAATACCAAACGCATAGCCTAATGCATGTTCAGCTTTTCCTAAAATTTCACTTTGCCCACCCGGTAAAAGAATACCTAAGGCAATAAGAGGCGAGGCAATCATGGCTTCAATGACTAATAAAAACCAACTAATTGCACCGACGGTGAAAATAATATAGGGGATAAGGGGTGTATAGACAGCAAGTAAAGCTCCGAAAGTAAACAAGGCACCTAAAAACATCGCTAAAATGGGGCCAAGAATAATGGCAAAAGTAGTCACCGTGCCACCCACCGGATTATCAAAACCCGTCCCTAAAGCATAGGCAGAGAAGTAACCGAGAAGAGCGAGCCCTGTCGTAATATAAATAACAAGAAAGAATAGTATTTGAGCAACAACTAATAAAATAAAACCCAATGTTTGTAGTTTTGCTAAAGGATTCGTTGCGAGCTCGCCCGGTTTTCCACCGATTAAACCCATGAACCCCGTCATGACACTTTTGACAGAGGACTCCATTCCTTTCGCAAGTTTTCCTAAATCTTTCAATTTAGGGGATATAGACATGGTAAATTTACTTTGAGAACCAAAGCCTGACTGCGCTAATAGAGCACCAGCAGCTTCAAAATTATTGCGTTTGTTAAACAATACATTTGACTCAGGTGATCCGCGTGGATTATTGGGCACCATCGTTAAATAGGGCATCGAAGCATCCACATTTTTATTTCCTTGCTGGGCAAGATAATAGTAATAGGCACCCGCAAAAATCCAACCAACCTGATTTGCTTCATCTAAGGTTGTTCCAGAAGTGATATCGGCATTGTTAATTTGACCCTGAATGACATTTAAAACTGCGTCATTTAAACCTGAAATATAACGGTCAACACTTGCTTCAACAAAATCAATATCGCCGGTGACATTGGCTTTGATATAGTAAGGCCAATAAATTTTGTTAACCACTTCATCACTCGCATTATTCTCATCACCGCTGTTATACGAATCATTAATACCGCATGATTTAAGGTTATCCGGAAGCTTTAAATTTGCGATCCATGTTGTAATAGTGCGACAACACTTTGTGGGTCCCTGTAAATTATTGGCGGCGCAAAAATTTCCCACCCAATCTGGTGCTTTACCGCCCTTGTCATAAAAAACACGATATTGATAATCGGCTTGGACAAATTGATCAGCAATTTGGCCCAAAGTCGTCACGATAGCTTGCAAATTCGTAGCTTGTGACTTACATGTATCGCATGCTATTTTCCCATCCAGCGTACCTGTTGAACACATTTTATCTGCGTCACAGTATTGCAAAACGCCACAGAATCCACCGGGACCAATTGGATACTGAATAATATAATTCTGCTTGGATGAGGATGCCGATTTACTCTGCGTTGTATTTGTTGAAGCGATAGCCTTGCGGGTCGTTTGCGATCCAGAAATATTCAGTAAATCATTTGCAGGCGCTTGGCAGAAAGAAGTTTCCTGATTTCCTTTTATCCCACAATAATAGCTTCCTCTGGTGGTACCTCTTTGCATCGTGTAATCATAAGGTGCTTTTGCAGTGGCCTGACAGACAAGCGCCTGGAAAAGATTTTCCATATCAGCGCTAACGCCCACCGTAGGAACACTGACCGTCGCAAAAGGGGAACCCATCACTTGCGTATATTTTAAAACCGTATTCCAGACTAAATCCGCTGCACCAATCCCTTGCATCACAATCCACATCATTAAAATTTGGATGGATGAATACCCTGAAGGCGTCGGCACTAAGGCTGCGATACCTAGCACCATGCGTAAAGGTACCCAAATACTACTCCACTGCCGTCCTAAAAATTCACCTTCAGCTGCCGTTTTAAGAACACCCACAATCGTTACGTATAAAACAATTAAGGCGGCTACCGCGAGAACGAGGGTGTTAAAAGTTTTAAACATGACACCTAAAAGCATGGGTGCTTTAACTACAGGAAGGATATTTCCAACACGCCCAAAAACTTGACCTAAGTAGTAAATGGATTGGTCTGTCGCTGGTATGTCGAATATGCTAATCATGTTCGGCTACCTTGATCGAAAGGTTGCCCGCGTCGCCATTCCGCAAAAGTGCATCCGAGCTTGCGATGTTTAATTTGGAAAGACCAAAAATGATATTTAAAAGCTTGAGCAAGAAATAAACCCGCAGCAGGAATACCAATGATAAAACCGGAAAGGGAAAAATGGAAAAAAAGGAGATACAAGCTAAATAAAATAACGATCACGCCCAGGATAAAGAGAATAAGGGCAAAGTTATAGTAATCCGTTTGTCGCCGCTGCAAGGTTTCTTCACTTAATCCCATACGGGTTACGGCTTGCTCGAAAGTCTCAGTGCGCTTTGCTTCTGGAATTTTAAATAATCCATTAACGCTATCATAAATGGCGCGATTCCCCTCTTTAAATGAAGCGACATCAAACCAAGCGCTGGGGTTAAAAAAAGTTTTGCGGGAAATTTTGAAGACTTGCCAAACAGACATTTCGCTCATCCTAACCGGGACGATTAATATTCTATCTTAGACAAGTATTTACCGTAACGCAAAGGCTTGTCTTGGATTTAGCAGAGGGTCCCGAACAAGTTTTTGCTGCACATGGTAGTGCTCGCAATACGTAGGCGTTATTGCTAAAATTAGTTTAAATTTGCTCAATCTTGGTTCGGTCCACATTCATTTAACATCTACCCCAGAGTGAATGTACACCTTAGGTCAGCGGAGATGATGATGCATAAACCCTATATCTATGTCCTATCAATCGGTTTCCTGATAAGTACAGGTTTAACTGCCCAATCACTTTTTAATTTTAGTGCAAAAAAACCTGCAGCGACACAACCTGTGCAGCAGTCTACTAGGCAAGTCCTTTCTCCTGAAGCCTTCAAAGCCGCTACTAATAAATTAAGCGAGCAAACGCAAAATCGACTTACGAATGAATATAAACAAGCGGTCGCAAAATCACCACCGCTTCCTTCCCAAGACATCACACCAACACCAGATGCGCTGCCACCTGTCATTCCAACTGGTCCGGAAGCAAAACCGATCCCGCCCTCGGTTGAACGACCACCAACGATGGCACCCCCCACGCCCGTTCCCGTGGCACCACCGGCGCCCCCGCCTATGGCTGTGCAACCTGTAACACCACAAGAACCTATTTATAGCGGTTTTCAAAATCAAAATGCCCCACAACAACCGAATGCCGCCCCACAACAACCCCAAGAATCCTGGAAAATTACTTATTAAAGTTTGTGAAGGAGTCACACATGCTTTTATTAAAAAATCGCATAAAAAAAATAATCATTCTTTGCGGCACAGCAGGCTTGGTCAGTTTGTTTTTATTACCAACTTTACGGGCTGAAAGTACCAGTGAAGGTTACTTGAAAAAAATTATGGAAAATACCTACGGCACCTTGGTTGCCGTGAATGATTTACCCGCCGCTTTAGCAAGATTAGTCGCCATGGCTGAAAGCTGGTTAACTGCCAATGCTGACGCAGTCGCCGAAATCCAAGCTGATTTTGGGCAACTGGGTAATCTCTTTGTTCAAAATGCAACGACCCAGACAAGCTTACAATCAGCCATTGTCACCCAACTTTTTGCTGATATCACCCCCCAGACTTTACCCGAAGCTAATGATTTAGCTTTTCAAACTTTGTTGGGGATGCCGGTTTTTGCGCAAGATCCAAGAAATGAAGGCGCAAATCCGCCTGCCTTTGATAACAAACTTAATTATGTAAAAAATGCTGCAGGTATGTCTTTAAATCATCCCATGCCTGAATTGCGTATGAATGGTCGTCCAGAAGATCAGCTCCTTTATCGTAATTATTACAGCACCGTCATGGCGGTCGAATCATTCAACGCTTACCTTTTAAGTGGTCTTTATGCTGATTTTAATGTGAAAGATGATCCTAATAATCCGGATCCGCAAAAAAGAACTAAAAGTTTGACCACCCTACAAAATGATTTAGTTACCCAAGCGAGTAGCTCAGATTGGTTTACTAAAGTCTTTTCAGAGGAATTAGGATTGGTTTTACGTCAAATGTTAATGTATGAATCCCAAGTTTTTGTCATGCTAACGCAACTGGTGCAAATGCAAAAACAATTGGTTATCGCCCAAGCTATGACGAACACTTTACTCATGGCAAATAATGTTACCAATGAGCAAAGCCTCTTCCAACGTGCTAACAAATCCTTACCATTGCCCTAAGATTGAAGGTTAACTATGCCAAAGCTTGATTTAATTTCTTCTCATGAATTCTGGAAAAATTATGATGATGCAATGATTTATCGCGTCATCTCTTTTATGGAAACTGCTGAAGATTTTACGTTAGATGGAACGCCCGCCCTCGAAGAAGCTATAAAAAAATTAGGGGAGACTTTTGATACTATATCCAATTTTGAATTGGGTAAAGAAGATCAATTTGTTGCACTTTGTTCTCATATCAAAACTTCGCGAATTTTACGATTATTACAATCGATCGACACCATTGATCCGGGTTCAGCTTCTAAGCTTTTGATGTATGCCGAAGAAAATAATAGTCCTGAAAACACCATGGCAGGATTGTTTTTACGGCGTAACATCGTATTTGAACGTTTACGTTTACTTGCACGCGTTTTTTCACAAGAACGCTTTGATTTAGTTTTGAAAGTGCTTGAGCAAGATCATGCTTAGGTCAATCCATCAGTTTCTCCACCGAAGTCGCTTCCGCAAAGAAATCACGTTGGTTTTGGTGGCGAAACTATTATTACTTTTTATTTTATGGTGGGTTTCATTTTCTCATCCGCTTTCTCACCACCTTCAAAGAGAAGATTTAACGCATCACTTTATCACTGAGGCTTAAAGCCCACTTCACCTGAAAATTATAATTCATCCGTCCAAAAAAAACGGATTAAGTAAGGCGTGGGGATCACTCAGCGCTGCGCTGCACTTGGACTACTTGCTATATGCAGAGCATGACAGCTCCGTGTTTTGAAAGACGGTATTTAGTTCATCGTTTGTATATGCCTGCACGTGCTCACTATTCTACATTTTGAATTTGTTCACGAATTTGTTCGATGAGCACTTTGATTTCCACAGCAGCATGGGTAATGATGGAATCAACTGATTTTGAACCGATGGTGTTAGCTTCGCGGTTTAGTTCTTGCAATAAAAAATCTAACCGTCTTCCCAACGCACCGCCTTGGTTTAATACGCGCTTGATTTCATTGATGTGTGTTTCAGTACGTTCTATTTCTTCAGCAACATCAATACGCTGACAAAAGACCACCATTTCTTGTTCCAATCTTAGCGGATCAAGTTCAAGACGAACTTCTGCAAAACGCTTCTTTAAGCGTTCATTTTGATCGAGAATGACTTGCGGTAAGCGTTCTTTTATTTTTTCAAGTGCAGCTTGCATGAGATCTAAACGCTGAATGAATAATTGTTTTAACTCTTTGCCTTCCCGCCCGCGTGCTTCACTTAATTCCTGTACGGCATGTTCGATTAGCTTAAAAATATCATCTTGCCATTGGCTCACATCAGTGTCTTGCGTTTCAAGCACGCCTGGAAAACGTAGTATATCCGTTGGATGAACGGCTGCAGGGGTTACTAATAAATTAGCAATTTCCTCGCTTGCGAGACACAATTCTTGCACCAACACTTTATTAAGGGTGAATAACGTACCGGTTGATTTCGCGCTAATTTGATAACGCACTGTGCATTCAATTTTACCCCGCTTAATCAGTTTACGGATCCGTTCACGAATAGGCATTTCAAACTGACGAAGCATTTCAGGAAGATGTAATGCAATTTCAAGATAACGGTGGTTAATCGAACGCATTTCACAAACAAGCTGACCTAAATCACTTTGTTGTTGAACCCGCGCAAACGCAGTCATACTATAAATCATACTCAGTTTCTCACTTTTAGCTAATCTGCCAAATGCCATCCCAATCAACTGGAGGCGGATTCAAACTCAACCAAACACATCTCTCAATCAAAACCATCGCAACGCTATCTTTAGGATAAATTTGCAAACACTCATTAAACAAAGTGATTGCTTCTTGCCATAATTGTTGTTTGTATGCTGCATAAGCTTGAGTAAATATTTTTTCATAAAGCGTAACATCAAAGGGCAATTTTTCTTCTTTTTCCCCAAGCAATTCATACAAAGTAATTCGCTCTACTTTGCCTTTTAAAAATACGCTATCAATAAATCGTAAACGGTAAGCGGTATGAATTTCTTGATAAACACTATCACTTACAAGAATGGTTGTGCCGTACATTTTATTCACATCAACCAAACGACTTGCGATATTAACCGTATCTCCTAAAGCTGTATAGTTTAATCGCTCAGACGACCCCAGGCTACCCACAATTGCTTCTCCACTATGAATGCCAATACGCGTATGAAAAGCATTTAAATCAGCATCGCGCCACAATTGATTTAATTTTGTTAAAGCCCTTACACTCGCAAGCGCTGCATTGGCTGATTGCAGAGAAGCGTATTGGACAGCCACAGGTGCCCCCCAAAAGGCCATAACCGCATCGCCAATATATTTATCCAATGTCCCCTGACGTACGGTAATGATTTGCGTTAAGGTTTCAAAATAATCACATAATTGTTGAACTAAACGATGCGGCTCTGAACGTTCAGTGATTGCAGTAAAATCTTTTATATCGGAAAAGAAAACTGTGAGGTTACGTTTCGAACTATTGCTAATTGCATCTTCGCCATTTTTAATAAGTTGACGTACCAAATCTGCAGGAACATATTTTTTAAAAGAGCGTAGGCCACCTTTCATGGACTCGATTGCATTTGATAACTCAATGACTTCTTTTATGCGCGACTGAACTTCAACTTTTCCCTCTAAATTAAAATTTTTAATTTTTTCTGTTTCTGCTACTAATTCTTTGATGGGATTCAGCACGCGGGTGACTAAATGCGACATGACTATCAGGCCAATGCCAAAAATTAAAACAATAAGTATTAAATAAAGCGCTTCAATGCTATGAATCTGTTTTGTAAATTCAGACTCGGGTGCGATCGCGACGATATAATAAATTTGCTTATTCGGTAAAGTAAAGGAATGAACCCCTGCAAAATAAGTACGTCCATGATCATTAAATTGAAGCATTGACTGATGCGATTTTCTAACTAATGCAAATGCACGCTCGACAGGTATGGAAGTCGACGCAAGTGGCGCAAGACGTTTGCCTTGCTCATTTAGAATAAAAACTTGTCCTGTTTCACCAATCGTTTGTGTTTTGATAAAGGTAGCCATTTGCTTTAATGGATCGGCAGGATTTAACTGGATAGCATCATCAAGTTTTTCTAAAGCCGCATAAGTTGCTTTATCCATTAATAATAAAGCTGCACGATCAACAACCCGCGTTAAATGAAAATAAAACAAGCTTAGTAAGCTCATCATCATGAGCAAAAACAAGAGAATAAAAATGGATAATAAACTTAAGCGGAGAGTGATAAGGTAGCGTTGCGAATGTTTTAGTAAATCAGGCACCATAATTTAGCCTTTATTGATCAATTTAAGCTTGGCGCACTAAGGCATTAATCCCCCGTTGCTGCAATTTTTGCTGGGCACTTTTCGCATGCGATACGGTGATGAAGGGACCTTGCTGCAATCGGAAGTGTTCATCTTTACCAATTTTGACTTTGACAATCAGCGCATTTAATCCGGAGGCTGCAAGGGTATTTCGATAACTGATCGCTTTTTGGTGTTGGCGAAATAAACCGAGTTGAAGAATGTAAGGTTTTTGCTTTAAATGATGCGCAAGTTCCTTTTCCAAATCGAGTGCATTACTAATGGGTTGAGATTTAAATTGGTGTTGCGCAAGGATAATTCGTTCAACGGGTTTATTTTTTTTAGGTGCCGGTTGCGCTGCGACAATAACGGTTGCTGGTTTTATTGGCACTTTAAATTCAGTCTCAACCAAATTCACTGCAGGTAAAGCGTCATAAAATTCAAATTCAATCACTTCTTTTGAAGGTGTATTTGCGACGATTTGCACGGGAGGTCTAATTGCTGGACGGGTATTTTTTTCAAGCCAGGCGGGTGAAAGCTGTGTGATATAATGAGTAACCGTTTGTTTTTGGAGTAACTTATGACGCCAATAATACCCGACGAAAATGCTTCCGAGCACCGCTATTAAAACGACGAGCAAAATAATAGATCGACGATTAAAGCGTTGCGAGGATCCATCCTCACGCAGTGCAGCTAGCTTATTTCGGTTAAAATTCCTTTTAATCATGCTCACATACTTTCAGGTGCTGAAATCCCAAGTAGTTTAAATCCGTTTGCAAGCGTTTGCTTTGTTGCCATGATAAGGGCAAGTTTCGCATTTCTCTCCGCAGCGTCCTCAACCAAAAATTGCTCTGCATTATAGTATGCATGAAAATCGGTTGCTAATTCACGAAGATAATTTGTTAATTGATGCGTCTCATAATTTAACGCTGCATCAACAATGGTATCAGGATAGGCGGACATTGTATTTAACAATTGCCGCTCATGTGCACTTTTTAACAAGTCTAAATGCGCCAGGCCTTGCTCTTGATCAAAAGCAATGCCCCGTTCTTTCATTTGGTAGAACACGCTACAAATGCGAGCATGGGCATATTGCACATAAAACACCGGATTTTCATTGGATTTTGATTTGGCAAGATCCAGATCGAAATCCATGTGTTGTTCGCACTTGCGCATCACATAAAAAAAGCGAGCTGCATCATTCCCCACTTCTTCGCGTAACTCCCGTAGCGTAACAAAGTTACCGCCTCGGGTTGACATTGAAACCGGCTTACCTTGTCGATATAAAGAAACGAACTGCACGAGCAGTGGAAGTAAGCGTTCCGGATTGACGCCAAATGCCTGAACGGCTGCGCGGATGCGAGGGATATAGCCATGGTGATCTGAACCAAATAAATCAATAGCAATATCGAAACCGCGTTCAAATTTATTGATATGATAAGCAACATCATTAGCAAAGTAAGTACGTTGTCCATTACTGCGCACTAAAACACGGTCTTTTTCATCACCTAATCGGGTTGAAGCAAACCACAAAGCCCCTTCACTTTCATAAACAAAATTGTCTGCCCGTAATTTTTTTATCACCTCATCAACAATATTGCTTTCAACTAAAGTTTTTTCTGAAAACCAATTATCATAGTGAACCCCAAACTCAATCAAATCTTCTCGGATATCAGAAAGAATTTGATTTAAACCTAAGTCAAAAATGACTTCATACTTTGGACCGAGCAACGATTTGGCACGCTCAATTAAGCAATCAATATAGATTTCCTTATCCCCGCCTTGCGGCTCATCGGGGGGCAGATCTTTACAAAGCGTTTGGATTGAAGCACAGAAATGATCCCGATGAACGTCAAATATCGCTTGTGCTATCGATTTAACATATTCACCCTTGTAACCATTGGCAGGAAATTCGAAGCCTTCGCCACAAAATTCCAAATAACGTAACCAAATGCTTACGGCAATAATGTCCATTTGACGTCCACCATCATTGACATAGTATTCGCGATACGTTTTAAAACCGACGGCATCAAGTAAGTTTGCAAGTACATCACCAAATGCGGCATGCCTACCGTGACCCACATGGAGAGGACCTGTGGGATTAGACGAAACAAATTCAACTAAAACTTTTTTACCTAACCCCATCTCCGTAATGCCATATCGATCGCCCTCTTCTAGAATTCTTGTTACCACTTGCGATAAGGCCGCACTTGAAAGAAAAAAATTAATAAAGCCCGGACCTGCAACTTCTACTTTTTCAATGTAATCCGATTTTGGAATAAGCTCTGCAATCCGCTCAGCAATTGCACGTGGTTTTTTTTGGGCAGGTTTTGCCAACGTTAAAGCAATGTTAGACGCAAAATCGCCGTGTGCTTTATCCTTCGTTGCTTCAATTTGAATAAATGCAGCAGAAGCGGGTAACTCACCAGCTTCTTGCATTTGTTTAATTACACTCTGTAAAAGCTTTTCAATGGGCTGTTTCATAAGTTTTCTTTATTCCTACAGAATACTTGGACTTTATTAAGCATAAAATAAGTAGTGGGTGATGAATCATCATGCTGACTTACACTTTGCGGCATTGGAATTTTGCAGCTTATCGTTAAAGGAGATCGATATGATAACGGTGGGCCTTACTGACATGCAATAAAGTAAGGCTAATTAAGAGAAATTTCCATTGGGTGTGTAAGCATTTTCGTACATTATAAGCGGGAAATCGGCCTGACTGATACAGCCTCATACCTTCTAAAAAGGAATTTTATTTAGCTAAGATTTTGATTATACATATTAAATGTTCAAAAGAAGGAATATAAAATGTCATTGAAACCTTCTACCTGCTTAAGATCGTAAGGAACTTACGAAGATCATTTATGTATACTTGTTTTCGTAGTCACGGATTGACTACTCTCGCAAAAAAGGACTTGTGCAACCACTCCTCGTTTTGTGTGTTCAGGGACGGTATTTTTGGCATGGATTGCCAGACCTGAGTTGAGCATGTGTGGCGGTACTCCAAAGTACCGCCTTTTTTTTGTTGTCATTTCACACTAGATTAATCTTTAATATCCTTTATCCATTTGCTATTTTTTGTTGAAGAGAAGTGCATAGGCGAGTCAGGTAGAATAACTTTTCCTAGAAGTAAGGGAGTGATATAGCTGCGTTCTCCTTTACTCCGTTATTTCATCAGCGACTTGTTTCACAAAACCACATGTAGTGCGCGGACAAACCAGTTCAGTACCACGGCGTTTCGTTTTTTTAACAGTCAACATGGCCCATGCACATTTTGGACAACTTTGGTTGATGGGTTCATTCCAAACCGCATATTTACAATCAGGATAGCGCGCGCAGGAAAAGAAAACCCGCCCCCGTCGCGATTGACGTTTGACCATTTTACCTTTCGTGCATTCAGGACACTCAACGCCTGTATCTTGCGGTTTATTGAGAGATTCAATGTGTTTACATTTGGGGTAATTACTGCAGCCAATAAATTTACCAAAACGACCATGTTTAATTTTAAGAGGGTTTCCGCAATCATCACAAACACGGCCTTCAATCAATTCAGCATCTTGGGTTGCTTCACCAGGCTGTTCATTCATGGCACGCGTGTAACTACACTCTGGATAGCCCGTACAACCGATAAAGCGATCCCGTTTACCCAACCGGATGGAAAGTGGCTTGCTACAGAGAGGGCATTGTTCGTCAATTAATTCTTGCGTAACATCAGCTCGCTTAACTGTTTCTAAAATATTATCAACTTGATGCTTGAAGGGATTCCAGAATTCTTCCAATAGAGGAATCCATTCTTTCTCGCCTCTTGATACTTCGTCTAACTCATCTTCAAGTCCCGCGGTAAAGTTATAATCAACATAGCGGGTAAAGTAGTTTGTTAAAAATTTATTGACGATGCGACCGATATCGGTGGGCTTAAAACGCTTCGTATCTAAAATAACGTATTCCCGGGTTTGCAATGTAGAAACAATAGAAGCATAGGTTGAAGGACGGCCAATACCAAACTCTTCTAACACCTTAATCAGCGTAGCTTCTGAGTAACGGGGTGGTGGCTCAGTAAAATGTTGATGAGGTTTAATTTCATTAATGGTTACTTCATCCCCGACTTTGAGATGCGGCAATAGATGTTCATCGCCTAATTCTTCCGGTTTTTCATCCGTGCCTTCTTGATACACCCGCATGAAACCGGGATCCATAATGGCAGAACCCGTAGCACGGAAAATATGTTTATCTTGAATACCCATATCAATGGTTAACGTATCAATGGTTGCTGAAATCATTTGTGAAGCAACGGTGCGTTTCCAAATCAAATCATATAATTTGAATTGTTCAGGCGATAAGAATGATTTCACCGATTCCGGTGTACGCTCAACCGAGGTGGGTCTAATGGCTTCGTGCGCTTCTTGGGCATTCTTTAATTTGGTTTTATACACTCGAGGTTCGTCAGGCACATTTTCTTTGCCATAACGTTTATGGATTAATTCACGAATTTCTTTAATAGCGTCCTGAGCTAATGTTACTGAGTCGGTACGCATATAGGTGATAAGGCCCGAAAATCCTGCATCTAACTCAACCCCTTCATAAAGCTGTTGCGCAATACGCATCGTACGTTGAACAGCAAATCCTAGTTTACGTGCAGCTTCTTGCTGCAGCGTTGAAGTAATAAAGGGAGCCGCGGGATTACGTTTACGCTCACGCTTATCAACTTTAATGACTTTAAGTCTAGATTTAGCTTGTTTAACGAGTTGATCTTTCATTGTTTCTGCAAGTTCTGCATTGGGAATTGAAAATTGCTCTAACTTTTTCCCATCATATTGCGTTAACTTACCTTCAAAATTCTTTTTTTCAGCTATTAAATCAGCTTTGATATCCCAATATTCTTGCGTAATAAATTTTTCGATTTCTTCTTCTCGCTCGACAATCATGCGCAAAGCTGGACTTTGTACACGGCCGGCTGACAAGCCATAGCGTATTTTTTTCCAAAGCAGAGGAGATAAATTAAAACCAACCAAAAAATCTAAAGCGCGCCTTGCTTGTTGCGCATTAACGAGCTCCATAGAAATGGCACGCGGATCAGCGATGGCAGCTTTGACTGCACCTTTCGTAATTTCATGAAAAACAACCCGATGCACGGGTTTTTTACCTAACACTTTTTTCTCTTTTAAGATCGTATAGATATGCCATGAAATAGCCTCGCCTTCGCGATCAGGATCTGTTGCGAGATAAAGCGCATCGGCTTTTTTCATCGCGCTGACAATTTCAGCGACGTGCTTTGCATTTTTTTCAATGAGTTCATAATGCATTGCAAAATGATGCGCAGGATCGACTGCACCTTCTTTTGGAAGTAAATCACGCACATGGCCATAGGAAGCGACGATATTAAAATCATCACCTAAATATTTTTTAATCGTCTTAGCCTTGGCAGGTGATTCAACTATGACAAGATTGGTCATGGAAATTACGTATCCTTCAGAGTACCTAAAATAGAATATAGCCCAAAACGTCTGTACAGTGAGTGAACAAGCTATTTTCTACCTATTATTTAGCTGGAATGCAAGACATGCAGCAACAATTAAGCTTATCTTTTTTAAAGATAAAGCTAAAATAGAACCTTCACTGAGAACATTCTGGTAAAAAAAAATTCAACTCGTCTTAATGCAGAACATCAAATGCATCAGACAGAATCATATCTTGAAGCAAAGAAAGCGCGGATTTTTTATCGGGTTGATTGAAAAGTGCAATTAAAACAACCCACTTAATTCGTCCTAAATCGACTTCACGAAAATCAAGCGCCATTAAACGGTCAATTACGACTTCACGTGTCATGGGATCTAGAATGCTCAGCTGCTCTAAATACAGCAAAAAGCCTTTTCCTTCAATACCTAAACGCTCACTTTCATCGGTGGCATAGTGGCGGATCGCATGGGGAGTCAGTTGGGGACCTGCGTCCACGGTTTGTTGAACTCGGCTCAAACCGTCTAACCAATCGAGCGCACGGCTAATTTCGCTCCGACTAAAGCCTGCTTGTTCAAGTTCTGAAACAATTGTATCTTGATCGGCGTTTAAAGTTACACTTCCATCCATATAATTTTCAAAGAGATACATGAGTACTTCAAACATCATTTATTTTTTCCACTTTATTAATTTTGGCGCTAGCACCTAATATAACCCCCTGGGATTGAGCAAATAAAGCCTGCCAATTCTAATCTTAAAAGGCTTGCAGCCACCTCACTCTCACTCAATGGACTGCGCAATATTATCACATCAGTGGGTGTTATTTCATAGTCTATTTGGCCTAGCAATTCAGCATCGCCTTTTTCGAGGTGAGAATCAATCGTGGCGATAGGCGTGAGATTAAATAAAGTTAGACCGAACTCTTCCAAAATATCGTTCGCATTCTCGACGAGCTTGGCACCTTGTTTTATTAAGTGATGACAACCGCGAACGAGCGGTTGATGAATCGATCCAGGGATGGCAAATACTTCTCGACCTTCATCTAGAGCCAATCGCGCCGTAATGAGCGATCCGCTTTTGATCGCAGCTTCCACAACCAAAACACCGCGGGCGAGCCCCGCAATGATACGATTGCGCTGGGGGAAATTTTTGGCAAGCGGTGGGGTATCAAGGGAGAATTCAGAAATAATTGCCCCGCGATGCTTAATAATCTCTCCACCCAGTTTTGCATGCATTTTTGGGTAAAAGTGATGCAAGCCGGTACCCGCCACTGCAACCGTTAAGCCTTGCGCATCTAAAGCACCTTGGTGACTCGCAGCATCCACTCCGTAGGCAAGCCCGCTCGTGATCGTGAATCCACTTCGCGCCAAAACTGTCGCAAATTGCTTAGCATTTCTTAGACCGGTGAAACTTGCCTGCCTTGAGCCCACGATCGCAATGTGATCGGTTGCAAGCGTTGCAACGTTGCCTTGCACATACAAAATGAGAGGGGGGACTGCAATTTGTTTTAAGCGCAAAGGATAACGAAGATCAGTGAAAGAAAGGATGGAGTGATTTGCTTCATTTAACCATTGCTTATCTTGCGCAATATCTTTCTCATACGATTGCCGCAAACGCTCGATATCTTTACAGACTATGCCTAAATCGACTAATTCCGAATGCGTGGCAAATCGAAGCGCCGATGGTGATTGAAAGTGCTTCAACCAATTGAAAATCTTTTGCGGCCCCAGATTTGTATGATGTAACACCAGCCAATTTTCTAATTCTTGATCCATAGTATTTCCTTAGCTTTAAATTTTTGAGTTATCTTGACTTCAGCTTGCAGAAGAAGAAAAATGCGGCGAAGAGGAGTGGCAATGAAAAAAAATATAAGCTACTTAATCATTGGTAATGGAAGACTTGCTCGACATGTGCAGTTTTATTTCAATGCGCTGGGATTGCAGCATGAATGTTGGCATCGTCACCAAGGGCTTGCTAAATTAGCGCAATGTATTAATAAGGCATCCCATATTTTAATTTTAATTGCAGATGATGCGATTATTCCTTTTGCTGAATCCTATTTAATGCATACCGATGCGATGTTAATTCATTGTTCCGGTTGTTTAATCAGCGATAAAATTTTTGGCGCGCATCCGCTTTCAACATTTAATCAAACCCTCTACACATTAGATAATTATCAAAGCATTCCTTTCGTTATCGATGATGACGCGCCTGATTTTAGAACGTTGCTACCCGGCATCCCTAACCCGCATATTCGACTTAATAAATCGAAGAAAGAAAAATATCATGCGATGTGTGTGCTTGCGGGTAATTTTAGTTGCCTACTTTGGTTAAAATTATTCACAACCTTTGAGCGCGAATTTAATATTCCTGCTTCTTTCGCTCATGATTATCTTCGCCAACAAACAGCTAATTTATTAGCTGATGCGTCAACTGCTTTAACCGGCCCCTTGACGCGTGGCGATACGTTGACCATCAGTAAACATTTACAAACCCTTGAGCGTGATCCTTTTAAAGAAGTGTATGTAGCTTGCGTGAATGGCTATCAGCAATTAAACAACGAGGATAAAATATGAATGTTTTGGAATTGATAAAAAAGAAAAACGAAGGAATGAAGATTAGCATGTTAACGTGCTATGACTATACCAGCGCTTGCATATTATCTCAAACAAATATCGATTGCTTACTTGTCGGTGATAGCGTCGCTATGACGATGCACGGATTTGAAGATACAACGGCTGCAACCATTGCCATGATGCAAATCCATATTCAAGCTGTACGCAAAGGAGCGCCGCATAAATTTATCATTGGTGATTTACCATTCTTAAGTTATCGTCAATCGCTTAGCAAGAGTATGCGAGCAGCGCAAATACTTATCCAAGCTGGGGCGCATGCTTTAAAGTTAGAAGGGGCAAATGGAAATTTAAAATTGATTCGTCATTTAGTAACCTCTGGCGTGCCAGTCATGGGTCATCTTGGCTTAACGCCACAATTTGTGAACGGCCTTGGTGGTTATAAAGTGCAGGGCAAAAGCAAAGCTAGTGCAGAACAACTTTTAAATGAAGCATTACAATTAGAAGCAGCGGGATGTTGCGCGGTTGTTTTGGAATGCATTCCTGCTGAACTTGCTCGGACTTTGACGCAACAATTAAGCATTCCCACCCTTGGCATTGGCGCAGGACCCCATACTGATGGGCAAGTTTTAGTGATGCAGGATTTATTAGGGATGAATACGACATTCAAGCCCAAATTTGTTAAACATTATTTTGATGGTGCAAAGCATATCAAAGCGGCAGTAGATAATTTTGTAAAAGAAATTGAAGCATCTCAGTTTCCTGAAGCTATGCATTGTTATGCCTCTGGATAAAGGAAGGTCGCCTCATGATCAAGTAAAAGAAATTGCGTAACAAATTTTCTGCGTGATAAAAAGGGAGGTGAAATATGCCAGGAAAAATTTGCATGCAGTTTTCACTTTGGATGAGCGCTAGATGATCTTATCAATGACTTTCCAAACAATCAAAGAGCATCGCGCTTATATTAATACCACGAGCTGCATCTAATTCACGAATGCCGGTGGGGCTCGTTACGTTGATTTCTGTGAGGTAATCACCAATCACATCAATGCCCACAAAATATAATCCACGTTCACGCAAAGCAGGACCCACTTGGTCACAAATGAATTGGTCGCGATCACTGAGTGGTTGCACGGTGGCCTTAGCACCAACCGCTAGATTCCCCCGCCAATCATTGCCCTGTGGGATACGCGTTAAAGCATGCATTACAGGCTTACCATTAATTAAAATAATTCTTTTATCACCCGCAACAATTGCTGGAATATATCCTTGCGCCATAATATAAAAAGTACCGCCTTGGGTCAGTGTGTCAAATATTACATTTGCATTGACTTCACCTTGCTTTAGACGGAAGACCATTTTTCCACCCATCGTATTTAAAGGCTTGCAAACAATATCCTGATGTTTTTCCCAAAATTGATACAATTCATGCGCGGATTGCGTGACCAAGGTTTCAGGAATGCATTGAGGAAAATGCGTAATAAATAATTTTTCATTGGCATCGCGTAGAGATTGCGGCTTATTTACAACCAATGAGCCCAAACGCTCTGCGTGCTCTAAAATATAAGTGGTATAAATATATTCTTCATTAAAAGGTGGATCTTTGCGCATTAAAATAATATTAAAGTCAGCGAGCGGGTATATTTGTTCATCACCAAGCTTATAAAATTGATTGGCGTCTCTAAAAACAGTTAAATTTTTTGCTCGACCAAAAGGGATATCGTTTAATAAAAATAAATCTTTTTGTTCTAAAAAATAAAGCGCATAACCCCGATCTTGAGCTTCAAATAACATAGCCAACGTTGAATCTTTTTTGTAATGGACTAGACTGAATGAATCCATGATGACAGCAAGTTTCTTTTTCATGCTTTGACTCGCTTTATTTGATCTTTCATTTCACGGGCAGCTGCAAGCATGCTGAGTTTGGCTATCATTCCATACGCATAAAAATGATTTTTGGGTTGATCATCTTTATTGTGACAAGGTTTATCGCAGGCATCGTTAAAAGCAATAGGTGTAAAATGCATCCCTGGTGAATTTAAGTTTTCATCATTACTGCGGGATTTATTGATACGGTAAAAACCACCGACTACTTGTCGGCCCCACAAGTAAGCAACAGGTTCTGCAACTGCCCCTTCCTCACCGACTGACTCAAAAGAATAAATACCTTCTTGAATGATGACACGATTAACTGCTTGCCCACCTTTCGTAGATGACATGCGGGTCCGTTGTTTACGATTCAGCGTGTCGAGTGTTTTAAGATCTCGCAATGTCATGACCGCCATACCGTAAGTTCCAGCATCCGCTTTCACAATTAAAAAAGGTTGATGCGGGATGTGGTACTGTTCATATTTTCGTTTAATTTCTTCAAAGAGTTGTTGCGCATGATGTTTAACACAATCTAACCCTTGTTCTTGCATAAAATCGACTTTAGCACAATAGCGAAATAATGGTGTAATGAGCCAGGGATCGAACGCAAGTAAAGTTGAAAACTCTTCTGCAACCTCAGCATAATATTTGAAATGCACTGATTTCAAACGTTCACTCCATCCTAATGAAGTTGGTGGAACAACAGGTTGGACAAGATTTTGTAAAATAGCAGGAATACCTTCCGATAAATCGTTGTTGAGTAAAATTAAATCTGGAATAAAATTTTCTACTTTCAGTTTATTTCCTTCACGTAGTAAGGGTTCAATTTGAAGTTGTTGACTACTTTCAAGTGTTATCACCACCGCTTCTTCGAGGAAGCCTCCTAAGCGAACCGCAAATCCAGCGTCATTCAAAATTTTTAATAAAACTGCTATGTTTTCCCAATAAAAGAGGTTGCGCGTGTGTCCTTCAGGAATGAGTAAAATTTCTTTTACGGAAGGTAAGATGGCGAGTAATGCTTCTTTAGCTGCAGCAACTGCGAGCGAAAAAAATTCAGGATTTAAATTATTAAACCCTGCCGGAAATAAATTCATATCAATGGGGGCAAGTTTAAAACCCGCGTTACGTAAATCAACTGATCCATATAAAGGTGGTGCACTCGTTTGCCATTGATCATTGAACCAGGTATCAATTTTTGCTTGTTGATTTTTAAATGTTTCTTCAAGTTGGTTTAAAGGTTGGATTAACGGGGTATTTAGAAAAGGGGACGTTCCTTGATTGACAGGCATATTAACTCCTCGCTTTAGCGATATCCTTTATATTTAACTATTATTTTTTAATCGCGTTAAAAACTCATGGGCGCTCACTTCGCCAACAATCCGCTTGGAATTTATTTCTTGCCCGGTTGGATCAAAAAATAAAATAGTGGGTGGTGCGAACACATTAAAAAATTTGAGTAAATCTTCTTGATCACGGCTCATTTCAGTGATATCAGCACGTAGCAACGTGTAGGCAGAAAGCTTATCTTGTACGTGCGGTAAATTGAAAACTTTTTTATCCATGGTGATGCAAGACTCACACCAATCCGCATAGAAGTCTAAAATAACGGGTTTATTCGCAATGATGGCATCGGCTAATTGTTGTTTAAATTTACCAACGTCCTGTACGACCCGAAAGGAAGGCGCAGGTTGAGCTTGCCCTAAATTTCCGCCTGAAGGTAGCCATTGTGACAGCCCCATGCCCCCGAAGACAAATAATAGACCGGTGAAAGCAAGAAGACCGCTACCTGTTTGCATCATCACTCGCCATTTTGCCGGTTTGGTTAAAACGAAGGAAAAATATAAAGCAATGGTGATAAATAATAACCCCCAAAGCAACATCACAACTGGCTGGCTCAAGAGACGGGAAAGCATCCAAATAGCCATGCCTAGCATCATGAACCCAAATAATTTCTTCACAATGATCATCCAATTTCCCGATCGGGGCAACCATCGTCCCGCTGAAGTTCCAATCAACAATAGCGGAATTCCCATGCCGATACCGAGTGCAAACAATGCAGTGCCGCCTAAAACGATATTTCCCGTTTGACCAATATAAATTAAAACACCGACGAGTGGGGCTGTGACACAGGGCGATACAACAAGGGCTGAGAGCATGCCCATGATAAAAACACCAATATAATGCCCACCCGCGGTTTTGCTATTTAGGCGATGTAATCCCTGTTGTAATTTTTTTGGCAACCGTAAGTCATAGCGACTAAACAAGGAAAAGGCGAGGATAAGGAACAAAGTGGAAACCGTTAAAATAATCCAGGGTTGTTGCAACCAAACTTGTAATGAATTGCCAAGAAGTGCTGCCGCAATTCCCGCAAAAGCATAAGTGATCGCCATGCCTAAAACATACGTTAAGGATAACCAAAAAGCTTTTTTAGTGCTGGGCGTCGCGGCTTTTTGCCCCACAATAATGCTGGTCAGAATAGGGACCATAGGTAAGACACAGGGCGTCAGTGACAGTAATAATCCTAAAACAATAAAAATCAAAATGATGATCGGTAATTGCTGAGTGTACAGAAGTTCGCTAATCCCATATTGACTCGTCATAAGCCCACTTAGTGCAAAACTATTGAGGGGTTTAGCATCGGTTTGTAGGGCAAGGTTCATTTGCACAGTTTTTCGTAAGGGCGGATAACAAAATCCTTCTTTGGAACACCCTTGATACAGTACATCTAATGTAAAAGAACGGACGTCTGTATTAAAAACGAGAGGAATGGTTACCTGATCAACATACACTTCTTCACTTTTGCGTTCTGATTGCTTAATTTGACCCGGTGGATAAGTTACCTTACTGATCGCCTCCGGGGTACTTATAAATTTAAGTCGATCTTGGTAGAGGTAATACCCAGGCGCTATGGTGAAAATGGCGCGTGCTTCATTTGCTTTTGCACCTTTTTCCATTGAAAAAATAAAAGCATCGTCTGTTGAAAGTGGTTTTTCCTTAGCAGCAAAACTATTAGCCACCATCAATTGAGCTATTAAACAACCAAGTAGAACTAACACTAAACTTTTTGGCAAGTGTAATACTTTCTTTAAGCGCATCGATTCGATTTCTCTTCACCAACAGTTGCGTGATAAGGCGGACTTAACTCAATGACAGCTTCAATTAAGGTTTGTACATGTTCAGGTGGAACGTTGGGAGTCACGCCGTGTCCTAAATTAAAAATATGACCTGAGCCTACGCCATAATCTTTAAGCACTTTGCCCACTTCTTCCCGAATGACCGGTGGAGAAGTTAGTAAAGTTGCGGGGTTAAGGTTACCCTGCAATGCTAATTTATTTTGCGAGGATGCACGAGCTTCGCCTAACGATTGAGTCCAATCAAGTCCCAATACATCACAACCACTATGAGCCAACTCTTGAAAGAAAGCACTGCCGCCTTTCGTAAATAAAATAATAGGCGTTTCATACGCCGCCTTTAAACTTTGTATAATGTGGGTGACGAAGGGAAGTCCGTAAACCCTATATTCAGCTTGACTAAGCAATCCACCCCAGGTATCAAACACCATCACCACATCGGCACCAGCTTCAATTTGCCCGCCCAAATGCATCACGACCGAATCAGCAAGCACGCTTAATAATTGTTTCAATAATGCAGGATCTTCCCGCATCATCGTTAAAATTCCAGGAAAACCGGGAACGGATTTACCTTCGATCATGTATGCGGCTAACGTCCAGGGTGCGCCACAAAAACCAATGACGGGCGTTTTATCCCCCAATGCTTGCTTCGTTAGCGCAATAGCATCGTAGACATAGCGGAGTTGTTCGGGGTCCGGTACGGTCAGCTTAGAAATAGCTGCTGCGGATTGAATAGCGTGTTGAAAGTGCGGACCTTCCCCTTCGACAAAGTGAAGACCCAATCCCATGGCATCAGGAATAGTCAGAATATCGGAAAAAATAATGGCGGCATCTAAGGGAAAACGTGCTAAAGGTTGCAACGTCACTTCGCAAGCTAATTCTGGATTTTTGCAGAGCGCCATAAAACTGCCAGCTTTGGCGCGAGAGGCCCGGTACTCGGGCAAATAACGTCCGGCTTGACGCATCAGCCAGACGGGGGTCCGGTCTATCACTTCGTGACGAATGGCTCTTAAGAGTCGATGCTGAGATTGAGCCATAATTAACCTATTTTATGCGGAAGAAAGAAACGGATTATAGGAGAATACGGTTATTTTGTCATCCGCTGACCCTCTAACGAGTCAATTGATCAAGTTGTTCGTGGACTGTTTTTTGAAAAACAAAGGGTTTTGCTATGAGAGAAAAGGCATCCGTCGCGCCAAAAGCATTAATTGCAACAATGCCATAATTCAATAATTGACCTAATAAGCTTTGCTCGACATTGACTTGCGAAATCGTGGCCAAGCGCATCTCCGTGGTGTGACGATAAAAAAAGCCTTCTCGCATCATGACGCGCTTATTGGTGACTGCAAATTCAGAAGTAAAATATTCGAGTAAAACATAGCTAAAAAAAAGGGCCGCCATGGTCCAGGGCACAAAGATGAGTTTAGCCAAAATTGGATTTTGCCACATAAAATAAGTGAAATAGAAACACAGACAAAACCAAACAAAAGGGAGGAAAAAGATAATATGGTGCTTTTTGGTCCGAAACAGAATTTCTTCGCCGGCAATTAAATTTCGATCTAAATAGGTCATATGTTTATGCGCCATCTTTGAAAAAATGATTAATCCGTAAATCTTCGCCTTCGCACTGATTACTATGACCCTATGAAAGCTTTGGATATAATAGGCCAATTCGAGCAATAAGGTAAATAAGCGTGTTATTAAACATACCATCTCAATTCAAACTTTTGATAGCACTTTGTTGCGTTTTAGCAACTTTTGTTATCCTTGCGGTAGTTTATACAGGCTTAGAATGGTATCGCGATTGGCAGTTGGCTAAGCAACCCCTTCCCGCCCTTGCCGTCACCACACCCCGACACGATAAAATGGATCCTCTCGAAAGCTTACCGAACACCCACTTATTTGGTACAGCTTTAGTGGCAGTCACCCAAGTGCCCTTAAGTCGTTCGCAATTTCAACTTACCGGAATTGTAAAAAATATGGAGGAGGCGGAAACATCCAAAGCCTATATAGCTCTCAATGGCATGCCAACAAAAATTTACCGCATCGGTGACACGCTTCCCTATGGCGGTAAGATTTATGATATTACTCCGGATACCGTTATCTTGCAGAATGATGGACAGCTGGAAAAGCTGTTATTAACAAGAGAAAGCTTAGTGTTTAAATCACGTAATGAGGATGTATCATGATAAAAAAATGGATGAATGTATTCATCCCTATGATCGCAACAACTTGCCTTTTTGGCTGTGTTACGCCGAACAAAACACTTTATGTCCAACCATCCCATCAGAATCAACGCGTAACTGTTCAAACTAAATCTTACTTAAATCAAGGTAAACGTTTCTTTGAAGAGGGCTTTTATAAAAAAGCCATGCGAGAGCTGCTACCTTTAGCTTGTGGTTGTGAAGCGAATGCAGAAGCGCAGTACGCAGTCGGTTACATGTATTACTATGGTTATGGTGTCGCGCAAGATACAGATGTGGGCTATTTTTGGATTAGCCTTTCGGCAGCACAAGGCTTTGTACCCGCTATCAATGCGGAGCGCCTCATGGCAAAACCGGAAAATGCCATGCCTTCAAAAAAAGCGATTAAGCGATATGGACGGTAATGGGCTAAAGTCCAACAATCATATCAACATTAACAAGGCCAGGCTCATTTGCAGCCACCACTGACATTTGCGTCACTTGAATGGGCTCTTCTTTCGCAAAGACGAGAAACCAGCTCATGAGCTTATCGAATTCGACTTTTTGAAAGTGAATTTCCAAGGAATCATCATGCGCTTGCTTCAATTGACTTAAGGAAGGCGCGAGTCCCGCTTGATTAATTCGTTGTTGCAACAATCCTAATAACATTACAGGTGTTAAGGCAGCATTTTGTTTCTGCGCGGATGTTTGAACTTCGTCAATTTGAAGGTCGGCTTTTTGCATCCACGAATAAGTTTTGCTCGCTGCAACGATTTGCTCGTGCAAATCATCTTTCAAAGTCATCAGCGGTGACCATGCCCATTGGTACATCAAGAAGAGGGTCGAAGCAATGAAACCCACAATAAGCGCTTGTTTTTCTCGTAAAGCAAGTTCCGCCCACCACATTTTAAATTTTATATATTGTTCTTTCATGATTTAGCTAACCTGTATCGTAGCATTAATTTTGGTACCGACTAAATTGGCACTTTGTTGTTTGACTAGCATGCCCTGATTTGTCAGCGCACTGGTAAAGGTTGAGAAATCTTCTGATGAATCAGCTGTGAGCTCAATCGTCGCTTGACCATTTTGAAAATCAAATCGTTTCAATTTAACATTGGACTCAGTTTGCATTGCTTGACCCAAATGACTAAGAATTTGATTCAATCCTCCTTTATCCCCACCTCCTGCAAGTTTTTTTAATTTTTCTTCAAGACGTAATTTTGGTGCAACGATCGCCGTACTTTTGGGAAATTGCTTTTGATAAATGCGCTTAATTCCTGCATTCAATGCGGTAAGTTTCGGTTTTAAGATAAAGTAAGAAACGGTTGGATAGAGGAAGAGTAAGCTAAATAATGCAACGCCCAAGCAAAGAGATATCTTTAATAATTTATCACCCCGCCACAGCGTGGTTTTTTTCATGGCATAAGGGCCTTGCAATAAATTACCGGGTGAATTCAATGCATGCTGGACAAGTGTTGGAAAAAAATCTGCTGAGGCTGCAAATTTTTCATGATAAGTAAATAAACTATCTTGCGAAGCTGCAAGTGATGTATCTGAAAAATTGAGAACTTCAATTTCTTGTGGAGCAGAGCCAACGGGCAAAGCATGGAGGAATTGGGAAAAATTTATTCTATCACTTGCAAATCCAGCCCATCGACCTGTACGGACAAGAATGTTTGATTCGACAATAATTTGCAATTGGCCTTCGTTATACGGCAAAGCAAAAACTGAGGGTAACATTTGTGTAGGTTTAAGAGAGAGTGCATCCAAAGCTTGCAACCAGATTGCCATTTTTTCATGCGCGACGATGGCAACGGGTAATTGACCATCGGGTTGATAATCAAATGCGGTGAAATGTAAGTGTTCAACATCGTCAATTACTTGTTCTTCAAGGGCAAAAGGCAAAGCACTTTGATAACGATTACGACTCATTTTTGGTAGCGCCACACTCGTCAACAAAATATCTTCTGTTGGTACGATAACGATGATCTCTTCGAAAGATTCCTGGGGCAATAAATCATGATGATGATGGATATTCTGTAATTGATTTTGGCCATTGACGATTGCAAAACTGAACTGGGTGGGCTCACCAGAATGAATATAAATAACAAGTTTATTAGGCATTACCACATCCCCTTACTTTGCCAAATGACGATTGTATCAACACTATTTTCGTTGGCTTTACGATTCAATAAAGTATAAAGAACGATACGCTGCTTCTCGATGCGGACTTCAGTCTCAACTAAAAAATACTCACTATCTAACGTTGTTTTATCAGCTTGCAATTGAAATTTACGCAAAGGTTCGGCAGTCAAAATATCATTTAACGTCGCTAGCGGATTTTGCTTTCTTACTCGTTCAATAATTTGAGCACCGGCTAAAGTCAATGTCGGGCTCAAGGTTAATAAAACTTGGGGTGATGCAGTACGCACATTAATTTTGGTGGATTCAGGTAAAGCGATGAGAAAAGGTTTTAATCTTTCATACATCGGCTTGGTCATCCCTTTCACTAATTGCAATTCACTTAGACTGACCATCAATCGATGCGCGGGACGATAGGGTTCGGGAAGACGCAAATAGTATTGTTGCGTAGGACTATCTGGATGTTGTGCACTAATCCAATCAAAAATAGAAGTTAATAAGGTCTGGAGTTGCTCTTCATTCAATTCAGGAATAACCGTTTGCAGTAAACGTTTAAAATCAACATGCACTTCTGCATTTTGCAAATTGTTAATATTGAAACGTGCTTGTATATCTTCAATCTTGCTTGTTATTTGGAACCCATCAACTTTTATAATGGGGGATTTAATCGGAAGTATATCAATCGGTTGATCAGGCTTTCTCACGTCCCAGTTATTGCGTAACTGATCTTTCGCCCAGTTAAGGGAACCTTGTGCATAAAAAGACGCTTGGTCTTGGCGCAAAATTAAAGCGGTACGACGGGTATCCCGATAAAGATGCATCATCATAAAATAAGCCATGGTCGCAATTAATGCGACAACAAAAAGTGCAACGACAATGACCACGCCTGATTGTTTATGAAGACTCACGGCTTGGCTCTTTTTCTATTGATTGGTCTGGTTGATAGGATTGGTCTTGGGGTTGAGTTTGCGTTAAGTCTTTCTTGATCGGTTGGGCTTCAACAATATAAAGTTGCGACATTTTTCCCCATTGTGCAATCGTAAAGTTAAGACTAATGGCGCGCGGCAAAATTTCATCGGACCCTTCATTGATCGGCCAATAATCATGCATACGATTCCGTTGATCCAAGTATTGAAATTGTGCAGCGGTAATTCCTTTTATAAAAGGATGGATCAAAGGTTTAATTCCTGGCGGCTGATCGAGTGTCATCCACGTGCTTCGCAATAATTCTCCTTCCTGCCAATGATAACGCACGCGTTGTAAATCACTTCTTAAAACTCCACTCAAACCACTCGCATTGCCAAGATGAGTAAAGGTGAAGCTTGTCGGCGTGCCCACAAAAGCTGCTTCTTCATGACCCTGCTCATTTACAATAGGTCGATTCACCGCTTGCTCAATATCGCGAGCTAAGATCACAAAACCCATTTGCATCGTACGTAATAATTGTGAGCGCGCGCTTGTTCTTGCTTCCACGTTGATCACAGTACGTAGCGCTCCTGCTAATAACATGGAGAGGATGGTAAAAATAAACATAGCAATCAAAATTTCAAGTAAGGTAAAGCCTTGCTGAAAAGGTTGCGTAAGTTTATTAAAGTTGCGATTGGTAAACATAACTTTCAATCCGAGCAAGAGGTAATTGTTCTTCATCCACTTCGGGATCATGCAGATACACTGCTACCATGATTTTATCAATATGAGGATTAGGCGTTTCTTGCTTTTCAGCATTAAC
Source organism: Gammaproteobacteria bacterium (assembly GCA_013816845.1). NCBI lineage: Bacteria > Pseudomonadati > Pseudomonadota > Gammaproteobacteria > Gammaproteobacteria bacterium. Next base: position 396,104 of record JACDDU010000003.1, on the reverse strand, counting down.
AAACCAAGTATGGTCTAAAAAATAAATGGGTCGGGATAATTTGTTTTGCGATCCTATTAGACGCTTAGCATTTAAACGCATCTCATTTGTCATAGATTTTGCAATCCACAAAGCGACGGTTTTATTTTGTAAATGTGTCGTTACGCGAATGTTTTGAGTGGTTGCTTTAATGATTGCAGTCACGGCAATGCTTATAATGGCGAGCGCAATTAAAACTTCAATCAGTGTTAAACCGCTATTTTTTTTATTCAAGTATTTTATTTTCAATATAACCATCCGAACTACCCACTATCGCCACATGCGGTTTTTGCCCACGTTTCCCAATAAAAATGGTGAAGGGGGTCATATCTCCATTGGTCGAAAATACGAGGGCTGGCTTCAATGTTTCTTTGTCGTCATCTTCATTTTTTTCTGGGGTCTCGCCGAACGCCGGCGTTTTAATAAGCACTTCAATATCTTTGGGAAGAGGCTGTGATTTGAAAACAAGAGCATCGACTAACTTCCAGCTCGGCTTTTTTTTCAATTCCGCTTCTAACGTTAAATGTATTAGACGCTGTTGTTCGAATGTCACCCCCAATACTTGCGTCAATAAGATAGCTTGCTCGCGTACAAAGGAAAGTTGTTGCGCAAATTCAGTCGCATAGGATTCTAGATGCTTCTTAACATTCGTTTGCAAACCGAGCACCGCCGTGCCAGCAACGATGCTCACTATTACTAATACGATTAAGATTTCAATGAGGGTGAAGCCAAGCGTTTTACGCCGTTTCATTCATATTCCAATTACCAATTTCACTATTACCTTCTCGACCCTTAGGTCCAAAACTAAAAATACGAACTTTTTCGCCATCATTGATGTATTGATAAGGGACGCCCCACGGATCAATGGGTGCATCCTGGATATACCCATCTGACTTCCAGTTGCGAGGTACCGGCGCGCCACTAGGCTTAGTCAGCAATGCTTGTAACCCTTGGTCGGTGCTGGGATAAAAGCCATTATCTAATTTGTAGAGGTCAAGTGCGCTTTCTACTGTTAGAATATCTTGTTTCACCTTCACCATTCGGGCTTGCTCTGGCCGGCTCATAAGTTTAGGGACAACCGTCGCCGCTAAAATCCCGAGGATAACCATCGCGACCATGACCTCAATAAGGGTGAAGCCCCGCTGGGCTTGATAATGCATTGATTTTAGTTGGTTTTTCATATTAGTATTCCCGACCAATTATTAAAAATGAGTGTGCAAACCCTGTTACCAATTGTGCATTTTGCAAACAAATCGTATGGATAGTTTAACGCGTTGGATTTTATCACATTTAAATATTTCAGGATGATTATGAGTTTTAAGGTTGCATTAATTCAAGAGCAAGAAGAAGCATCTATACTAAGAATCAAAGAATAAGATTAAATGAGGGGTTTTTCATGTCAAAAACAATACGCGACGCCGAAGAAGCGACCAGAGAAGTTTTTTTAAAAGTAACTGAGGTGACTGAGGCCTCAAAGGAAATATTTGAAAAAATTTATGCCAACCTGCAAAATCAGGTCGAAGCACAGATTAGAAAAAATAAAGCCATTATCATTAGTGCCGTCGAAAGTGCTTTTAAAGATCCCACGGGTAAAATTGTTGCTACTTCCGCCAGTCAAAATCTTTTTAAGAAAGCAGCTGAGCATCTCGCCCCATTGGTTCAAGATCAGTTAGTCAAAAATGGCAAGCTGGATCAGAATATGCTCACAAAGCAAACTCGAGAGGAATTCAAACGATCAGGGATATTACAAAACCGACCCAAATAAGGCTAAAATAGACGGACGTTGCATTTTAGCAGGAGTTCCCCCTTATGTTTGACCGGCTGCAAAAGCCTTTTCTTACTGTCGAAACAGGGGAGGCTTATCAACCCATCCGGCTGACTTATGATCTCTACCAAAAAGACAACCTGATTAAAACACTCTCTGAACTCCAATGCCTGGATAAAACCTTGAATGCCAATTCTTGGAATTGGTTCTGGCGAGCGGAGTGCGAAGACCTTCATTTTGAATCACTCGACTCTTATCGAAAAAACCCTGAAAATCCGTTGCGCCTGGGCACACTCACTATCCGCGATGATAGGCTATACATTAATCTTCCTTCATTTAAACGCGCTTGTTTAGCCGTTCCATTTTTTAATAAATTAATTGAGCCAGACATTGCCAAAATAAATAAAGCTGATTTTATTAACAAAGTATTTGGCACCGATGAACGTCTGCCGCATGGTTTTGCTGAGCTTTTTAAAGAAGAAGAGTTAGAGAAAATTCTCATGCAGCGCATTCACGAATTTGAAACGATTCAAGAACAAGTTGAACAAGCGCCTTCTGCCGAAGAAGCATTTACTATTCTCTCTTCCTACACCAACACGGAAGCAAAAAAACGCCTTCCTTATGCTGAACGATATGCCTTCCAGTACACTGATAGTCCTGATCCGGACGTCATCTTCCTTGGCTTTTATATATTTTTACGGGGCCGAGAATTGGTTGCCATCCGTCGATGGTTTGGCGAAACAGGCTATAGCCTTGCCGATGCCGCAGAAGATACGGTTGAACAAGTGTTTGGTGGAATGAATATCGATATTATCGAGTAGATCGCACTCTCCCCTTTCAAGCTATGCTTCTTTTTAGCCGGCCATTTGATTAAGTTGGAAGATGGGAAGCATCACAGCGAGAACGATAAATAATACAATTCCGCCCATGACTAAAATGACTGCGGGCTCAAATAAAGCCAATCCCACTTCAATCAAGCGTGAAACTTCATCTTCTTGGGTAATAGCGACCCGTTCGAGCATGGGTTCGAGTTGACCACTAGCTTCGCCGCTTGCAATCATGTGCACACTCATGGGCGAAAAATATGTAGTTTGCTTCAAGGCAAGGTGAATGGCGCCGCCTTCACGGACACGCTGCACGGCAACATCAACAGCTTTGCGAATCGGAATGGATAGAATTAATTGCCCCGCTATATTCATCGCATCTAGCACAGAGACGCCAGAGGAAGAGAGAATCGCAAGCGTCCGGGCAAACCGCGATGTGTCTGCTGTTTTAATGGCGTGACCAAATAAAGGCAATCGCAGTAAGGCCCGATGAAAGCGTTCTCGAAAGAGTACGCTTTTTTTTAGAAAGCGCTTGAATGTGATAATGCTTGCAACCATGAGAATCAAAACATAAAAACCATATGCACCAACAAAATCACTGATTGCAATCAACACCGAAGTCATAGTCGGCAGGGTTTGGTGCATATTGACATAAACCCCAACCATTTTTGGAACCACATATTCCAGCAGGAAACCCACAATACCAACAGCTACAAATACGATCATAACTGGATAAATTAAGGCGGTTTTTAATTTTTGGCGCATTTGCCATTGCTGCTCAGTATATTCTGCTAAGCGTAATAAGACTTTATCCAAATGCCCTGATTTTTCACCCGCGGCAACGGTTGCGCAATAGAGTGGTGAAAAGCTTTCCGAGTGTTCGCGCAAACTTGCAGCCAATGCATGGCCTTCCAATACTTTACTGCGTACCGATAAAAGTAAACTTTTCACTTTTGCTTTTTCTGTTTGTTCTGCACACGCACCAATTGCTTCTTCCATGGGTAACCCGGCTGCAAGAAGTGTGGCAAATTGCCGGGTAAATAAAGCAAGCGCTTTATTATTGAGGGATGCTTTCCGTGCAAACAAGCTTGGTTTATCTCGCGTCTGCGGATCTTTTTTCTGAACGGTTGCGTAAACCTTTAAGGGTAGGAGCGTCTTATCTCGTAAGAGTTGACGGGCATGTTTGGGGGATTCTGCTTCAAGAACCCCCTTTTGTTCATGACCTTGACCATCCATTGCAATGAATTGAAATGCAGGCATTGTTACCTCGAGAAAATGAGCGCGTAGAAAAAATTAATCATAATTGACGACTCGGATAATTTCTTCGAGCGAGGTTTGACCTAATCGTACGCGTCGGTAACCATCTTGTCTCAGTGTCATGAATTTACCGCGCGCATATTTACGCATCTCTTGCTCAGCTACGCGTGAGTGAATCATGCCCTGCAATGTCTCATCAATGATAATCAATTCATACACCCCGCTTCGACCTGCATACCCCAAATGTCGACATTGAGGGCAACCCACAGGATGATAAATTAGGGGAGGTTCATTTTCAGGAGCGCCAAGTAGTTCACATTCAGCGGCCGTTGCAGGCAAGCCTTTTTTGCAATGCGAACAAAGAATGCGCACCAATCGCTGGGCTAAAACGCCTGCTAAACTCGAAGCAATGAGAAAGGATTCAATGCCCATATCATCTAAACGTGTAATCGCACCAATCGCACTGTTGGTGTGTAACGTCGAAAGCACTAAATGGCCCGTCAAACTCGCTTGAATAGCAATTTGCGCGGTTTCTAAATCACGAATTTCACCCACCATCACCACATCAGGATCTTGACGTAAAATAGCTCGTAAGCCTTTTGCAAACGTCATATTAATTTTTGAACTTACTTGGGTTTGACCGACACCAATTAAGTCGTATTCAATGGGATCTTCTACGGTCAAAATATTTCTTTCTTTATCGTTTAAGACAGTCAACCCGGCATAAAGGGTTGTCGTTTTTCCTGAACCCGTCGGACCGGTTACTAAAATAATGCCATGCGGTTTGAAAATAAGTTTACGCAGTAAACTTAATGTCGTCGCATCCATCCCTAGCTCAGCAAGATCAAGATGCGAACTTTGCTTATCGAGCAAACGAAGGACTGCTCTTTCACCATGATTCGTGGGCATCGTCGATACACGCACGTCCACGGCACGACCCCCAATCCGTAATGTAATCCGACCATCTTGCGGTAAGCGTTTTTCAGCAATATCGAGTTTTGCCATCACTTTGATACGGGACACAATGAGTGGCGCAAGCACGCGAGGTGGCTCCAAAATGGAGCGCAAAATACCGTCAACACGAAATCGAATGGTCACTCGATCTTCAAAAGTTTCAACATGAACATCGGAGGCGCCTTCTTTAATAGCTTCACTAAGCAAAGCATTGAGTAAGCGAATGATCGGTGCATCATCTTGGCGTTCTAATAAATCTTCAGCTTTCGGAAGTTCTTGCATAAGATCAGCAAGATTTAAGGAATCCCCTAAACCTTCTGCCATTTGCATGGCAGTGGCTGAATCGGTTTCGTAAGTTTTTACTAAATGTTCATTAAAAAGTGCTTCACTGACTTGCTCAAAAATCAGTGGCTTTTGTAGTCGGCGGCGTAGCTCAGCCAGCACGGTTAAAGCTGGCTTTTGCCAATATAAAACTTTAGCGGTTTGCGACGTTTCTTCGCTGACAATAACGCCAAAACGCTTAGCATAGGCGAATCGTAATGGATTAGTCATCGCTGCTTAATCACAATTTATTGTGTTGCAATTGAGTTTTTTCTCAAAGGGAACGGGTAAATCATCAGAATTTTTCCAGGGCGGTAATAAAGTGGGTGCCCTCTCTTTACCAATGTGAATTAAATCTTCGCGGAAATTAGCTTGTGTTTCACGCACAGAATTATATTTCACATGCGTAATAACGTTTGCGTCTTGACTGTTATGAATAATGATCGTCTTAATAAATACCATCAACGTTTTTTTCGCAACATTGCGCGTACGCTGTTGGAAGAAGCGACCTAAAATCGGTAAGTCCCCAAAGAAGGGAACTTTATTCACACTCTCATTATTATTATTACTGGTTAACCCACCTAATACTAAAATATCTTCACTGTTGACCAAAACAGAATTGGAAATTTTACTCGTATTAATAATGGGACTGGTACCAGGATTTTGAGGGTTTTGGAGGGAATCATTTTTTAATTTAATGGCAAGCCGTACTGAGTTACTTAAATTAATTTGTGGTTTCACTTCTAGCTTTAAAGTTACAGGTTTAGATTGAAAGGTATTGAAAGGTTGCACGGTTGCATTATTACCGCCCGTGGGCGTCGTGTATGAGCCGATTTGATAGGGAACATCTTGTCCAATTTCAATCGATGCGGGTTGATTGTCTAAAACTACAATTGAAGGCGTGGAGAGGATATCAACACCATTTAAATTTTCCAACAAGCTCAAAACGACTTTTAAACTTGCATGCGGTTTGATCCCAATGATGCCTGCACCAAGAGTTGGAAAGCTGGTGACGGACTCACCTTCTCCACCTTGCGGTATAACTTTACCCGTGGGGCCAACTGACCCCCATTGAATGCCTAAACTGCGCAAATTTCTTTCTTCAATTTCAGCAATAATGGCTTCCACTAAAACTTCTGCAGGACGGATATCCAATTTAGCGATCACCGTTTTAATCGCCTGCATCAAAGCCGGCGGGGCCGTAATGATGATGGCATTGGTACTCGGTTCTGCTTGGATAAAACTACTATTAATTGTTGTTTCTTTGACGCTGGTGGTGGTCGTTGCATTCCCATTAACCGCTTGGGTCATAGCAGAGCTTGTATCATAGCTTGCAGCATTATCCTTCCCAGCAATGTTTTGCGCTATTTTACCCAACAACGGGGCTAGGTTTTTTGCTTGCAAATAACGGAGATAAATCACTTCAGTGTTACCAGACGGGGTGCTAGAACTGGAATCGAGTTGAGAGATGAGAATACGTATCCGTAAACGCATGGCGCGCGGACCGCCGAGCAAAATACTATTGCTTCGCTCATCCACGGCAATCGTAACGCCAGGTGTATCACCACTTGCGCGCGCTGCATTTTGTAAATTATTTAACACAGCTGCGACTTGAACTGCGGAAGCACGTTTTAAAGGAACAATTTGGATGGAACTATTTGAAGCACGATCGACATCCTGAATAATTTGCATGATACGTTCTAAATTATTCGCACGTCCCAGCAAGATTAAAACATTACCGGGTGCATAAGTTGCTACGTTACTCCATTGCGGTAAAAGCGGTCGTAAAATTGGAATCAGCTGTGTTGCGGAAGTGTTTTCAAGCGGTATGACACGTACCACGACTTCTTCGCCGCGACTTGGGTAACGACTTTGGACCACAGGCGTCGCTTGCTCCCCGCTTTCCATATTTGGAACAATCTTGATTACACTGCCGCTTGGAACTGCCGAGTATCCCAGCATCCCAATCACAGAAAGAAAAACTTGATAAACTTCACGACTTTTTATGGGCTTGCTGGAAATTAATGAGATTTTTCCACTGACGCGTGGGTCCACTACAAAATTTTTACCGGTTTCTTGAGAAACTTCGTTGATCACACTCAATATATCTGCGTCTTGTAAATTCCATAAACGAGGACCCATTCGATTAGGAGAGGTCGTTGTGGTCGTTGTGGTTATCAGCGCGGGCTCAGCGGGCTGAGTATCGATGAGCGGCGTTTCTGCAAAACCGACTGAAACCCAACCTAAAATGGAGAGCAAAGAAATTAAAACATAGAAGCCACTCTGATAGTGGCGCTTAAGCCTGGATAAAAGAAAAAAAAATTGCATACGATTTACCAAGTCTGATAGTCCTTTTAACATCGCGTAAGGTTATCACAGAAAAGAGCGATAGTAATGATAAGGAAAAAAGGCGGAGAGAAGCAAGTCGCCCTGGGTTAAAAATAGCCAGGGCGTTGCGAAGAATTACTGTGTATCAGGCATTTGTGAAGCTGAAGAAGTCGATCCATCGGATGGAACAGGTGGTGTTAGGGTCGAAGTCGTATCGGTACTTGAAGTTGTATTATCTGTAGTGGATGAAGACGTATCGCTACTCCCTGGGGTCACAGTTGTTGTGGTCGTCGTGGTCGATGGCATGCTAGAAGTGGTATCTGATGGTGTCACCACAGTTTCGCTTTGCGACTGCATCGTAGGTGCTTCTGGATCACCGACAGTCGTGGTCGTTGTGCTTGATGAGGAGGAGGTTGATGCATCAGGAACAGTAACGACAGGTTGGGTATCAGGCGTAATTGTCGTTTGAGTAACAGCTGTACTATCAGTGCCAGGAACAGGTTGCTGAACCGTGACAACTGTCGATGCTGGGGTTTCGTCCACGGTCACTGTTTTCTCTTCTGATCTGGAACAAGAGGTCATACTTAAAATCGTTAATCCCGCGAGGGCTGCAATCAGTAGATTTTTACGCATTGAGAATTTTCCTTATCATGTAGTGAACTCCTTGCACAACATCACCGTTGAGAACAAGGCAGTTAATGTTTATGTAAACCCTTACATAAAGTCGGTATCTTATCCCAATTTACAACGTATTTGTATAGAGGATCTCCCCTAGCAGAGAGCAAGGGAACTTCATGACGGGGCAGCTAAGCACCCAAGTCTTGCGAACGGGCGGCAAGAGCCGGTGCAAAGCCGCTGTCCTCCGCTTTTTTAGAGCCGATCATGCTATAAAAAACAGCGGTTATGCATAACGACTTAATAGCCAATAGCCAACAATACCAACAATGGCAAGAATGGCCATCCACTGCAAAATCGTTACATTTAAAAAACGGAAGGGTCTTAATTCGTCATCGTTCTTGTCGGATTGATTCATTTAAAAATACCTCTGATGCATCGCTTCTTTAACTAAATTTAAAGTTTGGTTAGCACTAACACGGGCTTTTTCACAGCCATCTTGCAAAACTGTTTTAACGTAATGTAAGTCAGCTTCAAACTGCTTACGTCGTAATTGCATCGGTTCAATTAGGGCGACTAAAACTTCAATCAACTTTTTCTTACATTCCACATCACCAATCTCACCTTGGGCATAACGATATTTAGCGTCTTCAACCCAACTGCGGTCCGTATTAAAGGTTTCATGAAAAATCCAAAGCGGATTATTTTCGACCGACCCTTTATCCGTTGCTTTTAATCGCTTTGGATCGGTATACATATTCATAACTTTCTTTTTTATTTCATCAGGCGTATCACCCAACATAATTGTATTATTCAAAGATTTAGACATTTTTAATAAATGACCTTGTGCATCAGGTCCTCCCGTACCAACGAGTCTTTTCGTACGACCTAATTTGGTTTCAACAATTGGGAAAATACCACCCTGCTTCACGTAATCCTGATCTGCTGTATGGGGATCCACGTGGCAATAGAGTTGATTAAATTTCCGCGCTACTTCCCGCGTTAACTCGACGTGAGGAACTTGATCTTCCCCAACGGGAACAACAGCTGGACGGAAAGCGAGAATATCGGCAATTTGACCAATGGGATAAAGTAAAAAACCAAAAGAATAGTTATCACCCAATCCTTTATCACGAATTTCATCTTTAATCGTAGGATTACGCATGAGTCTGGGATAGGGGACAAGCATACTCAATAAAAACGTAAGTTCCGAAATTGCGGGAACTTCGGATTGAATGAATATGGTGCTTCGCGTCGGATCGATGCCGGCTGCGAGATAATCAATAGCGATATCCATCACGCTTTGATGAATTTCAGCGGACTTTTCGAGCCGGGTCGTGAAAGCATGAATGTTTGCGATAATAAAAAAACACTCAAAATCGCCTTGTAAAGCCACACGATTTTCAACGGATCCAACCCAATGTCCCAAATGCAATCGTCCCGTGGGTGTATCACCTGTTAAGAGTCGTGGTTTAATTTTTTCTAAGCTCGTCATTGTTATCAATTTTTTTTTTAATTGGAAGGGTTCGATGAAAGTTGTGAACCTTAGTGTAGCGTTTAAATTTAAATTTACTAGTCTTAATCCATTGACTGTTAATAGTAAATTAAGAATTGTGTGCTAATTTAATTAAAGTTTAATGAGCTTTGATCCATGCTAGGGACTTCAAAAATAAAAATAATAATAATAAAAATATAAATTCACGAGGTTCACATGTCAGGTTCAAGAGATCCAAATAATAACAATAACAACAATGTTAATACTGCTGACGTTGCGATAACGAATGCAGTTGTCGACCCAGTCTTAGCAGAATTTGAAAAATCGGTTGAAGTAGCTGAAAACTCCCCCATGATTGCCGAGAATTTATTAAAGGGTTTAATTCCAAACTCAGGCACCACGGTTAACCTTTATGACGCCTTTTTGCGTAATGGCGGATTTGCAGCATTTTCTCGCGAGAAGATCCAGCGCGAATATAATGCTTTAAATCCTGTGCAGCGCAGTCAAAGTCTAGCTACAATTTCTTCACCGATTGTTCACAAGCTTGAGGAACATCGCAGCCAGAGCTTACCTAACCTTTTGAGTTCCGTTACCCAAACTCTATCCATTCAGGTTAATAACTTCTCAACGCCAGAAGATGATAAGCAAGACATTACGAGCGGAAAGAAGAAAAAAAATCCGACGCCTTCTTTATGGACTTCGGCCTTAAAAGGAAAATCCTCTTCTAGTTCGAATGAAGCGAAAGAAACGTCTTCTTCTTGTTCTGACGAAATCAAACCCAAGGACAACAAGAAACGAAAAACAATGTAACTAACGCCGGGCGAGGTAGTAATGTACCTCGCCTGCCCGTTGGCTTTTGACCAAACGCCACCCTTTAGGCAACTGATCTTCCGTAATTTCACTGTTTGACTCTAAATAAACCCAAGCGCCTTCTGCTAACATTTTTCTCTTTTCTAAAGCAAAACAAGTTGGCAATAACAGTCCCGCTTGATAAGGTGGATCAATAAAAACAATATCAAAGGCTTGTTTTACTTCAAGCAATTCCTCAGGCACGCGGGCTTGATAAATGGTTGCAAGCCCTTCAAAACGATGCAAAGCTGCTTTGAGCGTTTCGATTACCAAAGGCGCCTGATCTACCATCTCGACATAACTTGCCCCTCGGGACAAAGCCTCAAAACCAAATGCGCCACTACCGGCAAAAGCGTCCAGACAACGCGCACCCACGATGGCTTGATTCAACCAATTAAAAACTGTTTCACGCACCCGATCAGGCGTGGGCCGTAAGCCTGCTAAATCAGGTACTTTTAAAGTTCTGCCCCGCCAAATACCGGCAATAATACGAACTTGACCTTTTTTCATGTCACCGCTTCCCTCTTCTTCCCCAGATTATGCTACATTACTTGGCAAATTTATTGGGCTTAAGGATAGAAAATGTTTGATTTTCTTAAAAGAAAAAAAACCACTGAAAACCCGCCTTCTGCTATAGCAGAAGTAAGCCAAGCGCCGGAAAAAGAAGCGCCGAAGTCTTTTTTTAATCGTTTAAAACAAGGGTTAAGCAAAACTCGTCATGGTTTAACAGATCGTATTGGTAGCATTTTTTTAGGCAAGAAGCTGCTTGATCGTGATGTATTAAACGAAATTGAAACTTTACTCTTATCCGCAGACGTTGGCGTTGAAACAACTACGCTTCTGATTGACTCTTTGACACAACAATTAGCCCGTAAAGAATTAAACGATACAGAAGCTGCACTCCATTCGCTGAAAGCGGAAATGAAAAACATTTTGCGTCCACGCGTACAAGCATTACCCACTTTTACTGCCAAACCTTTTGTCATGCTGATGGTGGGGATTAACGGATCTGGAAAAACGACGACCATTGGTAAACTCGCGCATTATTTTTTAGCTGACCATAAAACTGTTATGTTGGCAGCGGGTGATACGTTTCGCGCGGCAGCTATTGAGCAGTTACAAACATGGGGCGAACGTAACCATGTACCGGTTATCGCGCAATTGCAGGGTGCTGATACGGCGGCCGTCATTTTCGATGCTTTTGCTGCAGCAAAAGCGAGAAATACGGATCTTTTGCTTGCCGACACTGCCGGCAGATTGCATACGCAATCGAACCTGATGGCTGAACTTCAAAAAATTAAGCGGGTTTTAGCAAAGACTGACCCCTCAGCGCCGCATGAAGTACTCATCGTCATCGATGCAACCCTTGGGCAAAATGCACTCAACCAAGTAAAACAATTTCATGCAGCGATTGGGTTAACCGGTATTGTCATTACTAAACTTGATGGCACCGCCAAAGGCGGCATTATTTTTGCTATCGCGAAAGAATTTGATATTCCAATTCGCTTTATTGGCGTCGGCGAAGGCATGGATGATTTACGACCTTTTCAAGCTGATGAGTTTGTCGATGCACTATTTAGCAGCTAGTTGAAAAATTATCATAAATTACGTATGATAACGGGCGCTTACCCGTTTGGGTCTTTCTTGAAAAAATTCGAATAAAATCAATTAATGCGAGTTTCCTTATGAGCAAAAGTTTACAAACTGTAGGTATTAACTTCCCAGTTGGAAGCTTGGAAGCTTATTTGAATTACGTTAACCAGGTTCCGCTTTTAACCCAAGAAGAAGAGCATAATGCAGCTGTTAATTTGCAAAAAGAAGGAGATTTAGCTTCGGCAAAAAAACTCATTCTTGCGCATTTGCGCTATGTGGCGCGGGTTGCTAAAGGCTATTTAGGTTATGGACTACCCCTCGCTGACTTAATTCAAGAAGGTAACATTGGCTTAATGAAAGCAGTACGCCGGTTTAACCCAGACATGGGTGTGCGCTTAGTCACTTTTGCCATGCATTGGATCAAAGCTGAAATTCACGAATACATTTTACGCAACTGGCGCATTGTTAAAATTGCGACGACTAAATCGCAACGCAAATTATTTTTTAATTTACGTAACCTCAAAAAACGTCTGGGCTGGATGAGCAATCAAGAAGTAGATTCTATTGCCAAGGATTTAGGCGTAAAACCTGAAACAGTACGCGAAATGGAGTTACGACTTGCTACCGCTGATACTTCCTTTGACGGCTATCCTGATGATGACGATGAAAACCATTTTGCACCCGCTGCCTATCTCGAAGATTATCGCTATAACCCCGCTCAACAATTAGAAAACTCCGATTGGACCACCCAATCCAATGACATGATTTACCAAGCCTTGGACCAACTCGACACCCGCAGCCAAGATATTATTCGCACTCGCTGGTTGGGGGAAAATAAACTCACCTTGCAAGATTTAGCGGAGAAATATCAGATTTCCGCAGAACGCGTCCGTCAGTTGGAGAAAAACGCGATGGCTAAATTGCGCACGGTAGTAGAAGCCTTTCAAGCTAAATAACCCAAACCCATTCAAGTGCTGGGTTTGAGATTAAAAGCTCGGAGTCCGTCTGTGCGCACTACAATTTCTCGGTGTAAATGCGGTACGACGAAGAATAGGCAAGGCAATCATACGATCCAAAGCATTGAGTAGCGTAAAGAAAGTCATGTTTCTATCCACCCATTTGAGTACTATTTCCCCCTAATTGGTTAGATTCATTAATCAGAGCTAAGCGCACAGCTTCAAGTTTTGACATTTTTGCAGCACGCAAAACTTCATAAACTTCGGCTAATTTTTTCAATAAACTCGCTTTCATTAATTTATCGCTTTTGTTCATTTCCGGAAGTTCACGCACTGCTAATAAAACGCGGGCTATTTCTTCCCAATTAAAAGCGGCTTTCAAATCCCGTGGGGTCATCCGTTTTTTTGCTTCTTCGCTCGCATCAGGTTTGGGTAAAACTTCGATGACAACCGCTTTGTAACGTTCCGCGGCTTCCATTAAAATTTCAATTCGGTCTGCAAGCGACCCCTTTAGCATGTCATCCCCATGGGGATAAAAAGTCAACGTCATGCCTATCTCCTCTTGAATCTTACGCAAATGACGAAACGCCTAACTTCATTATAATCCTGAAGCTTAGGATAATATTGTAAAAAAATTGATCAATTTGTCGAAGCTGCCTTAATCCGGTCAAATACTCGGTAAAGCAATGCCTCGCTAACATGCTTATCGTCAATGACAGAACTTGCACCTAAATCAGCAATCGTGCGTGCTATTTTTATTAAGCGATGATAAACCCGCGCAGAAAGGTTAAATTTTTTCATCGCTAAATGCAGCAAATTCTTTGCCTGAGGTAGAATTTCTAAACACGTAATCTCGCGCTCATTTAAATAGGCATTACATTTTTTTTGTCGATCAAATTGCAACTGCCAAGCTTGTTCAATCGTTGCACGCAACACGTCACTTCGGTAGGCAGGATGTTCAACCTTTTGTGCAAACGCTTCTTGAGGAACTTTAGGGACTTCAACTTGCATATCAATTCGATCTAATAAGGGACCAGAAATTCTACTTAGATAACGACTCACTTGCTGCGGCGAACAGCGACAATACGTTTCTTTACTCCCAAATTGGCCGCAAGGACAAGGATTCATCGCCGCCACCAATTGGAAAGAAGCTGGAAAAGTCACCTGACTCGCAGCGCGAGAAATGGCAATAAAACCCGCTTCCATCGGTTCACGCAAACTTTCTAAAACCTCTCTTTTAAATTCAGGCAATTCGTCTAAAAATAAAACGCCGTGATGGGCAAGTGATATTTCACCAGGTCGTGGCGGACGCCCACCGCCCACCAAAGCAACATAGGAACTACTATGGTGAGGCGCACGAAAGGGCACAGTTCGCCAATGTTTGGCATCAAACCCTGCACTGCTACAGGAAAAAATGGACGCAACGGCAAGCGCCTCTGATTCACCCAAAGCTGGTAGTAAAGTTACTAATCTTTTGGCTAACATCGTTTTGCCCGTTCCAGGCGGTCCGATCAGCAATAAACTGTGACGCCCCGCAGCTGCAATGGCAAGCGCCCGCTTTGCGTGAAGTTGCCCAACAACATCTGCAACATCTAAAGCGTCATGAGGAATTGCATCGAATTGAAAAGATTCACAGACTGGCAACAAACGTTCGCCTTTAATGTGAGCGCATACGTCAAGTAAATGGTTCGCAATGAGTACTTGCGCTTCGGGAAGAAGGCTTGCTTCATACCGACTTGCTGCAGGCACAATCAATTGACGCTTTGCACGCAAACAAGCGACAACATGCGGCAATACGCCGCGAATAGCTCTTAATTCGCCGTTTAATGCTAACTCTCCCCCTAGTTCATATGCTAATAAAGCTTCTTTAGGAATTTGACCCGAAGCTGCAAGTATCCCTAATGCAATCGGCAAATCGAAACGCGACCCTTCTTTCTTTAAATCAGCAGGAGCAAGATTAACGGTAATCCGTCGACCCGGAAAATCAAAATGAGAATTAATAATGGCACTGCGCACCCGATCTTTACTTTCTTTGACGGCAGTTTCCGGCAATCCTACAATATTAAATTTTGAGGTACCAAAAGATAGATCAACTTCAACTGTTACAAGCGGTGCATCAATACCCGCAGATGCACGGCTATACACAATGGCAAGCGCCATAATAAATATCCTTAAAAAATTTATAAAAAAAATGACAGACGAAATTGCAAGCGTTGCGGAGAAAAACTATACGAGCGAAAGGAGGTTAGATTTTTTTGCAGCATTAAATATTTTTAAATCATCTTGGGTGCCAATGTTATGCCAAGTTCCAGTAAAAAGTTCCGCTGTAATGTGACGTGTCTTGATAGCAGGGATTAGCAATTGGCTCAGTGGAAAAACGCCCGGCTCAACATCTGCAAATAATTCATGACGATAAATGCCAATGTTAGCATAGGTGTAAAAAGGCGAATTTTTCAATGATGCAAATTCCCCCTCCAAACCAAAATCCCCCAAGGGATGAAAAGGAGGATTGGGCACTAAGACAATATGGGCAAGACCGTTCGGCGCTTTCGGTAACTGACTGAGTGGATATTCCGTCAAGACATCAGCACTTAAAACAATAAAAGGATCTTTTCCTAGCAACGGTAACGCTTTTAGAATTCCACCCCCTGTTTCAAGGCGGGTTGCTTCTTCGGAATAAATAATATCGACACCATACTTACTTCCATTGCCGATAAGCATTTTAATTTGCTCTGCATGGTGTGACACATTAATGACAATTTCTGTGATCTCTGCACGTTGCAAACTTGCAATAGAATATTCAATCAGATAATGCGTACCCACTTTCAGTAACGGTTTCGGTGTATGTTGCGTCACAGGACCCATACGACGTCCTAAACCAGCTGCTAAAATCATTGCGCGCATACACTTGTCCTTTCGTTAAATGCCGCTTGCGCAGTTTTTGCATAATCGTGCAAGGGTAGAAGTTCATTATATTTTGCAGTCGTTGAAACTAAATAATTTAGGGTTCGTGGGATAAAGTTTAAATACGAATGTTGATCATCCCGAATAGATTTACGTGCAAAAGTAAACAGCGCTTTCAAATGTCTTTCTATCCCCATCCAATCAAACCAACGGTAAAAAACATCAAAACTAACATCGGTCAAGGTACGGTTTAAAATCAATTGGTCGTAAAAATACTGGACCCATTGGGTCACCAAATAATCGGGCCAATCAATATAACAATCACGTAATAAAGAAACTAAATCATAGGTTACAGGTCCAATAAATGCATCTTGAAAGTCAAGTACGCCCACTTCCTGCTTAGGAAGCCACATCAGGTTCCCGGCATGAAAATCGCGATGCATAAACACTTGGGGTTGCATTGTCGCAAGCTCTGCAATTTGCGTAAAGCAATGATCAACGCTTAGCGTCAGCACCTTCTTATCCAGTGCCAGTAATTTTTCGGCAAACCATTCTTTATGCCAAAGCCATTCTTGCTGCATGAGTTCAAGGCCAAAAGGCGCAAGCGTCAAATTTTCGACTGTTTTTATTTTCTGCATGATTAAAAGTGCTTGCAAAGCTTTGTCATAAAGTACGGCGGAATTCGCGCTGTTTAAAGCTTTTAAATAAGTCAAATCGCCAAAATCACTTAAGAGCAAAAAACCTTGGCATAAATCGTGATGATAAATCAAAGGTGCATTTACACCGACATTACGTAATGTTTTAGCAAGTGCAATAAATGATGGACAAGACTCGAGCGGAGACGGGGCGTCCATTGCAATCCAGGAATAGTCTGCATCATACAAGCGATAGTATCGACGAAAACTTGCATCGCTCGTGAGGGGATGTAACACCGGATTTTGTATTTTACATTGCTCACGTAGCCAGCGTTCTAATGCTACTTTTCGCATGGGATTCGATTCCATTGCGGGATCCTTTTCGTTACACTTGCCAAACAATTATAAGCAACCTTTATTCATAAAGCATACAACCGTCTATCACCCAAAGGGACACTACTTGGGATTGTGAAATGTTAAGTCAAAAAAAGTTAAAGTATGCTTCCTTGCTGTTACTCATTATTTTGTTTTCTGTGGGCTTATCCCTCTATGCACAAACCAACGAATCCCAAACTTCAAGTTTAGCACGCAATGCGATTGCCAAAGAGTTAGGCTGGATTCAAAACAATCAGAATTATTGCGGGGGATATTATTTAGAAGAAGCATTTATTCCCGATCATACCAGACCTGCCCATTCTGTCAAAGTAACAGGCGATGAAGGCTTACTCTCACCGAAACGCACTTCCATTTTAGAAGGGAAAGTGACGCTGACGCGCCGAGACCAGCAAATGACGGCTAATAAAGCTTACGTTTATCGCGATCCCATCACCCAAAAACTGAGTGCCGTCGAAATGATTGGCGATGTTCACCTTCGAGAACAAAACACTTTAGTGATCAGTAAAAAGGGGCGATATACCGTTGAGACTGAAGCTAAATCCCTTATGGATATCATCTACCGCACGACGCTTCTACCCAAAACTGATTTGTTACCGGTTCCGCCTACAGAACACCATGTTCTAGGTTTAACAGCCTGGGGTCACGCCGAGGAATTTGCCCAAAATAAGCCGAACGTGTATGAGCTAAATGAAGCAACTTTTAGTACGTGTCCACCGCGCAACCCCGCTTGGCAAATTAAAGCAAACTCAATTTTATTGGATAAAAACACGGGACGCGGATCTGCTAAGGGTGCGCAATTGTTTGTTAAGAGTGTGCCCGTGCTTTATTTACCCTACTTCAGCTTCTCTATTGATAAGCAGCGTAAAAGTGGTTTTTTATGGCCCCGCCCTGGCACGAAGAACCAATGGGGGCCTTATCTACTAACCCCTTTTTATTGGGATATGGCACCCAACTATGATATGACCTTGATGCCGGCCTATCTTGCTAAACGCGGCTTCATGATTTCAGACAATTTCCGTTATATTACAGCGCTGCGTGCAGGCACCCTTAACCTAAGTATTGTTCCCAATGATCGAGCCTTTAAGGCTTTTCAACGTTCGAGTAGTGTGGATGAGCAATATACTCAATCGTCAAACCCTGTCGTGCAAGCGGAACTTAACCGACTTCTCAACGCAAGCCCGACGCGTATCGGCTTCTTTTTACGCGATGATGCACGATACAACGAGCATTGGTCGAGTCACATTGATTTTAATTATGCAAGTGATGATTACTACTTACGCAACTTTGGTAGTAATTTAAATGAAATTATGCAAAATCAATTATTACAAGAAGGAGATATTTTTTATAAAAGTGAACATTGGAATTTTACGGGTCGACTGCAAGCTTACCAGACGCTTCATCCGATCAATAACTCGCCCGTCCTTAATTCCTACCGACGCGTTCCGCAACTTGTTCTAAATGGTAATTATCCAAATCAACTTTTTGGTTTAGAATATTTTATCAACACAGAAATTACCAATTTTAGTTTTATAAAAACGCCGGGTACAGATACTGTTTCCCCTGTCGGCCAGCGATTGCATATGCAACCGGGTATAAGCTTACCGTATTACATGCCTTATTTTTTTATCAATCCGCGTCTTCAACTTGCACTCACCCAATATAGTTTGAAGCAAACGGAAGGCACTGTACCCAACGACATTCATCGTGTTATCCCAATTTTTGATCTTTCCACAGGATTGTCTTTTAACCGTGAAGCAACTTTCTTAAACTTTGCGTTTCGCCAAACGTTAGAACCGCAAATTTACTACACTTATATCCCCTATCATAAGCAAAGTAATATCCCGACTTTTGACACAAGCGTCAATACGCTAGTCTATGACCAAATTTTTAATTATAACCGTTTCAGTGGCATTGATCGTATCGGAGATGCGAACCAACTAGGCTTGGGTTTAACAACGCGTTTGATTGATCAATTAACTGGCGTAGAAAAAGTCCGTTTTGGAATAGGCGAAATTGTTTATTTTGCTAAGCGTCGTGTCACCCTTTGTAATGATGACACTTGTACGGACAATCCTTCAAATGCGAGCAACGATTGGCGGCTTTCACCCCTATCCTCCGTTCTGAATTACGCAATCAACTGGAATTGGAATGCAAGCGCCAACGTTTTATGGAACCCTATTTCAAAGCAACTGAACAACGCAACACTCGGTTTACATTATCAAACTGATAATAATCACATCATCAACTTGGGTTACACCTATGCTTTCAATGGGGATGTTCTCTCCGGCGTCGTGACCCCTGGATCCCAAAATAACTTAAAAGTAACGGATTTTTCGTTTTCCTGGCCTGCACCTTTTTTGAACAATCTTACGATGCTGGGGTTGTGGAGTCAGGACTTTAATCGGCGTCATTTGCAGAATTTATTTTATGGGATACAATATGACACATGCTGTTGGGCTGTAAGGATGGTCGCCTCCCGTGCCTTTTTAGGCATTAACCCCAATAAAAATAATACGACAAAGTACAGTAACGATTTTTACATCCAGTTTTCCCTAAAAGGCATCGGCAACATCGGTGATAATGCACCTCGGTTAAGCACCATTTCTGGATACAATCCTCAATTTGGGCAGGATATTTAAATGCAAAAAAGTATAAAAAATTTAATGATAAGTATGGCTTGCTGTTTTGCTTGTATGAGCGCATTCGCTACCCAAGAACAAACGCTAGATAAAATTGTAGCTGTAGTTAATGAGGATGTTGTCACAAAATCAGAACTTTCGCATGCACTTGATATTGTGAAGTTGCAAGGCGGGGCCGCATATGCGCAAGCTTTTCAAGATCAAAATATTCGCCAAAGAGCACTCGAACAACTCATCAATAAAAAATTGCAATTACAACTTGCTAAGCAAGCCGGCGTCAAAATTACTAACAAAGATTTAGATGAAGCAATTAAAAACATTGCCCAACAAAATCATGTGAGTTCAGAAACCTTGTATGAGAAAATTAAACAAGAAGGGATCGCACGCAATGTTTATCGCGATGAAATTCGCGAACAAATGATGATGAACCGTATTCAACGTCAAGAATTGATGGCGCGATTAACTATTACACCGAAGGAAGTCGATCGATACATGGTGACTTTAAAAGCCGAACGCACTGGCCCCAAAGCTTATCGCATAGTTGATATCTTAGTTCCACTTGCTGACAATGTAACCGAACCTGATCGGAACCTTGCAAAAACGCATGCTCTGCAAATCGCGGCATCTTTAAAACAAGGTAAACCTTTATCCACCATTGCCGGGGACGAAAAAGCTGCAGGCATTGCAGTACAAAGTGAAGACTTAGGTTTCCTCCATCTCACCGAATTACCTTCCGCATTTGCCTCAGTCGTTAATAAAATGGTTGCAAGAGATGTTTCCGCTCCAATTGAAACAGGGAACGGGTTTCATGTTTTACAACTTGCTGAAATTAAACAAGAAGGCAGTCAAGCTATTTTGAATCGCAAAGATGCGCAAGAATTATTACTGCAACGCAAGTTTGAAGAAGCAATGCAAACCTGGTTATCCAAATTGCGTAGCCAAGCTTACATCGTCATGAAAACTTAGTACTTAATCATCAGAGCGCTTAATCTAAGGACGGGCAATGCCTGAGGACAAAGCTGCAAAAAGGTCTGTACCCCGTCTATTATTAACACCGGGCGATCCTGCAGGCATCGGACCGGATATTACGATTCGTATCGCGCAAGAAAGTTTTCCTGCTGAAATCATTGTTGTTGCAGATCCTGTCATGCTGGCCGCACGAAGTTCGCAACTTAAATTGCCGCTCACTTTAACGGAATGCAACTTAGACTCAACTCCAACCGCATCAGTTGCCGGTACGCTCAAATATTATCCTGTTCATTTAGACGCTAAAGTTATACCGGGGAAAAAATCGTCTAGCCATGCAGCTTATGTCATTGAAACATTATCGATTGCAAGTTCGCTTTGTCAGCAGAATAGAGCACAAGGCGTCATTACCGGACCGGTAAATAAAGAAGTGATCAATCATGCTGGCATCCCATTTACTGGTCATACCGAATTCTTTGCGCAGTTGACTGGGGTCCTTGCAACCGTCATGTTATTTGTTGCGGAAGGTTCTGAAGGAAGGAAGGATTTCTTAGTAGCGCTTGCGACGACCCACCTGCCCTTAAAAGCAGTAAGCGATGCTATTACCCAAACTAAATTACGCACCATTCTTGCCATTTTAATTGAAGGTTTACAAAGACAATTTCATTTTGCTCATCCCAAAATTGCTGTATGTGGTTTGAATCCTCATGCAGGTGAAGGGGGCTATTTAGGCAATGAAGAAATTGAAATCATCACGCCTACCCTAAAATCTTTTTCAAAAAGCGCTGCAACTTTGATTGGCCCTGTTTCTGCTGATACGATTTTTACCCCGCGTCAGCTTGAACGTTTTGATGCGGTGCTTGCAATGTATCATGATCAAGCTTTACCCGTCGTGAAATACGCAAGCTTTGGTCATGCGGTGAATGTAACGTTGGGGTTACCTTTTGTTCGCACATCAGTTGATCATGGCACTGCTTATGATCTTGCGGGTACCGTAAATTGTGATGCAACAAGTTTACTTGCAGCGATTAGATTGGCGATTAAGATGGTTAATTAACATCATTTCAATATTTATTTTTTCAAGACTGACATCGTTAATCGACTCACCGAAACTAATTTTCCTTCAGTATTTTTAATTTCAATGGCCCAAACTTGCGTGCTCTTGCCAAGGTGAAAAGGTTTAGTAGTCGCAATGACTTCGCCATGCTGAACCGCACGGATATGATTAATATTAATATCAAGCCCAACGCAATAAAATTGCGTAGGATCCACGCTTAAATTAGCCCCTGTGCTACCAATTGATTCCGCAAGCGTACAAGATGCCCCCCCATGCATGATACCGGCAGGTTGAAGCGTGCGTTCATTGATAGGCATTTTTGCTACAAGAAAATCATCGCCAAAATCGATAAAAGTAATGCCCAAAAAATCAGACATGGTATTGAGCGCACGATCATTTAAAGCCTTCAAGTCGAATTTAACTTTCCAAATCATGTCTTGCATCCTTCATTGTGGATCGATGTTGAATGAGTATAATACGACGAAAGAGGAGTTTTCCCGAATGAAAAAGGTATGGATAGTTTATCTTTTTTTTATGTTCACCTGTCTGTCTTCTGTTTATGCTGCCGGTGGCATCACGCATATGTATTTGTCTCAGGAAGCCGTTAAACA
Source organism: Gammaproteobacteria bacterium (assembly GCA_013816845.1). Lineage (NCBI taxonomy): Bacteria > Pseudomonadati > Pseudomonadota > Gammaproteobacteria > Gammaproteobacteria bacterium. The sequence goes on along the minus strand of JACDDU010000003.1, from coordinate 373,921 downwards.
ATTACCTGACCCCACCTTACGTGAATTATTATTAGAAAATTTTGATGCGTATTTAGTCGGATCCTACTATCCCGATTCAGGCTATATCTCAGGAACAACTCATGGTGAAGTTTCGCATTGGGACCCTTTTATCGATGCCTTTGCAAAATATATTAAAGATACTTATCCCAATCCGATCAAAAGTAATCCCCGGTTAATTGCCTTTTTATTTGGTTGTGCATCGCACCGTGTCGCCGATGAAATTATTCATCGTACCTTCTACCCCATTGTTGCTGAACATGATTTTAAAAATGATAGAAACCAAGCCCATGGACATGGTGATGCAGGAATTGATTTGCTTCTTAATCTTGATCGTAACTTATGGACACTTGCACCGCTCCGTTGGTGGGTTCCCGTACACGATTTATTAGCCATTTATGAAAGGATGAAAGAACCTGGCATTACGGCCCATCAAATTAAATGGGGTAATGCAGCCCTCATGATTGCAGGGTTCACTGAACGCCTCATTGCTTTACCTTCTTACCCATACCTTAAACTTCGTATGCCCTGGACTGCAAAACATTACTTTTTGCATCCTGTCGGTGGGCTAGAAATGATTACGAAAAAAATTAGCCTTTATCAAATGGATTTATGGCATCAATTTAAGGATACGAGCCTGGTCAAACATCCCCCCTAAAGCGGCCCGTCATACCCCAACACGTCTCCCCTGTCCTCTTGGTAAGTGATGCATTACTCACACAAAATATTGTGCAAGTCGATGCACGCGAAGCAAACGATGGTAGTGTATTATTCGATCCTCCTCGGATTCAAAACCCTAAAGCCTTTAACCAGGCAGTGCAACTTATGACCAAATCATTCCAGCGCTAATGAGGCAAGCTTCTTGCTTTCATTTTGTAAAGCTCGTATCTTCTAGGGTCTTAAAAAGCGCCTTTTGATTACGGTTACCTTTATGAAGATAAGCTGGAAAAAAAAATGTCTCCTTATTTTCTCATTTTGTGCTCTTTGGCATGCTGAGGTTTTTGCCGCTGATTTACTGGATGTTTATAAGCAAGCTCTTTTAAGTGATCCTATTTTTCAGCAAGCCATTTCCCAGCGCCTTGTGACCAAAACGGGCGTACCCATTAGTTTTGCTGCAATCTTGCCAAATATTTCGGCGCAATTTAATCCTACTGTTACACGGACAGGATTTTCAGGATCTTTTTTCCAGGTTGATGGTGACACAGGCATTCCTTTAACACCGCGGAATAATACTGCTCGGGCTTACACACTTGCTTTAAACTTGAATCAAACCGTATTTGACTTTGCACAATTTGCAGCGATTGCCCAACAAATATCCTTTTCTAAAGGCGCGGATGCCACGCTCAATGCCGCGTTACAAGATTTAATGATCCGAGTTGCTAATGCGTATTTTATTATTTTAAAAGATGAAGACGACTTGCGTTTTGCGGGCGCAACCAAACGAGCTTATCATGCGCAGCTTTCGCAAGTTCGCCAACAATATCAAGTGGGTTTAAAAACCATTACAGAAGTTTACATTGCGCAAGCTTCTTATGATTCAGCCGTAGCCAATGAAATCGCTATTCAAAATCGATTGGCGAATGATAAAGAAAATTTGCGCGTTATTACCGGTCTTTATTATCCCAATCTTGCTTACTTAAGCGAAGCATTTCCACTTGTTATTCCTTTCCCCCAAAATATGGAAGCATGGGTTAACATTGCTGAATGTCAAAATTGGAATATTATTGCTGCTCAGTATAACGTCAATGCAGCACGCACGAATGTAAAGCAACAATTCGCCGGTCATCTTCCTACGGTAGCTTTGCAAGCTACGATGGATCGCTTTTACGTTCTCAATATTAATGGTTACAATTCTTTAATTAATCGCAATGGTCCTGGTACCCAAACAGATCGGAGTATCGGTTTTAACATTCAATTGCCCATCTTTTCTGGCGGTTTGGTTAATGCACAAACCGATCAAGCCAAATATCAATTTCAAGTTGCACAACAACAATTAGAACAAACGCTAAGGGATAGCATTAACCAGGCACGTCAAAGTTATCACGGCACGATTTCAGGTATCAGTCAAATCAAAGCCGACAAGCAAACCATCAAATCTACGATCAGTTCGCTACAAGGCATGGAAGCAAGTTATCAAGTCGGCACAGAAACCTTAGTCAATGTACTGAATCAGCAAGAAAAAGTGTTTCAAGCACAAACGGAATATGCGAAAGATCGATATGATTTTGTGATGAGTATTTTGAGACTCAAACAAGCGGCAGGGACACTCGGCTTTAATGATTTAATCGCAGTGAATCGTTGGTTGATTGAGCGGGGTCGAAAAAGAAAACATCGATCTTAATAATGTTCGTAAATATCTTCCATTAAGTTTTCTCTTTAGATGAAAAGATTCTGAGTTGGTTTTGTAAAAGAGACTTCAAAATTTAGGACATCTTTGCAAGAAATCAATCTATGACTTTTCAATCATAATTAATAATCAGTTTTCACTTCGCATCACCCGTTAGCAGCGTGTACTTCTTCATTAACATTGCTTCATCTTCTTCATGATCAGGATCTTTGATGATGCATGCAACTGGACAAACGGCAACGCATTGCGGTTCGGCGAAGTGCCCTACACATTCCGTACATTGATTAGGACGGATTTCGAAAATCGATTCACCCTGGTAAATCGCAGTATTAGGACAGACCGGCTCGCACACATCGCAATTGATGCATTCATCAGTAATGAGTAATGCCACTTAACCCTCGGGTTTATATTTTTTGTTGAGCGCCTCAACCACTTTTTTAGGAACGAATCCTTGCACATCACCATGGAGCGCTGCAATTTCACGCACTAAGGTGGATGAAATATACATATATTTTTCAGCCGGCATTAAAAAAATACTTTCAATCGTCGGATTCATAAAACGATTCATACTCGCCAATTGAAATTCATAATCAAAATCCGTCACCGTCCTTAAGCCGCGCAAGATAACTTGGGCGTCATGCTCTCTTGCAAAATCGAGCAGCAAAGAGTTAAATCCCATCACGGTCACGCTAGGCAAGTGACAAAATGCGTCTTCACATAACTTAACGCGCTCTTCAACCGTAAAAAGCGGTTTTTTATTTTCATTGCCCGCAATCGCAATGATGATTTGGTCAAAGATACGGGTCGCCCGTTCGACTAAATCGATATGCCCGAAAGTTACCGGATCAAATGTTCCCGCATAGACAGCTTTCTGTTTCATGAGCACTTTTCCCTAAGAATACAAAATTAAACAAAGACCTACCTTCACCGTGCTTTAGGGGGCTAAGCGTAACACAGATTCGGGTATAATAAATTAAGACCCAAACGTCCTGGTCTCTGTTTAAACAAAGACTCGGACAAGGTGTAGATAAAGAGAGCGTTATGTTGAAATTTAAACTCGTGCGAGACGAAAACGATCATGTTAATTATCTGGAAACGCCATTGTCTGGCGAAAATTTATTAAGCACAGCCCGGCTCAACAAGGGGTGTGCTTTTCCCCGGGATGAACGTGAAGAATTCGGTTTAACCGGCTTACTTCCCTATCACGTGGAAACACTTGAACAGCAAGTTGCACGTATGTATATGCAATACAAAGAACACCACACCAACCTTGGCAAAAATATCTACCTCAATGTTTTACATGATTACAATGAAACTTTGTTTTATAAATTAGTCAATCAGCATTTAGAGGAAATGCTACCGATCATATACACCCCGACGGTTGGGGAGGCAGTGCAGCGCTTTAGTCTTGAATTGCGTAAACCGAAAGGGTTATACATTTGTTACAAAGAACGTGATCAAATCGATAAAATCTTAGAGAATCGTTTACCTTCTGAAGTTGATCTAGCCGTCGTCACCGATGGTGAAGCAGTGCTCGGCATTGGGGACCAAGGCATTGGCGGCATCAATATTTCGAGCGCCAAATTAATGGTTTATAGTTTATGTGGCGGTATCACGCCGCATCGGGTTTTACCGGTTCAACTCGATGTTGGTACGAACAATCCTCATCTTTTACATGATCCAATGTACTTGGGTTGGCGTCACGAACGCATTTCAGGATCAGCATATGATGACTTCATTGATCAGTTTGTATCGGCTATCATTAAAAAATTTCCTCGGTTACTACTGCATTGGGAAGACGTTGGCCGCGATAATGCACGACGCATTTTAACGCACTATCAAGATAAAATTTGTACATTCAATGGGGATATGCAAGGGACAGGCGTTGTCGCGTTAGCCTGTATTTTAGCAGGCGTTCTTGCTTCGGGAAAACCGTTAGCAGAACATCGCATCGTTATCTTTGGTGCAGGAACAGCAGGCGTTGGCATTGCCGATCAGATTTATAGCGCACTCTTACGTTCCGGTTTGACACCCGAAGTTGCACGATCACATTTCTTTTTGCTCGATCGTGCAGGACTGTTAATGGAAGATGGTCGATTACTACCTTTTCAAACACCCTATGCGCGAACGCGTAAAGAGATTGCTGGGTGGAAGTTGCAGGATAATCATGCAGTTACTTTGCATGATGTTATTGCCAATGCCAAACCCACTATTTTAATCGGGAGTTCAACAGCAACAGGTGCCTTTACGGAAGACATCGTCAAAATGATGTCCGCCTCGGTCGAACGTCCCATTATTATGCCACTCTCAAATCCGACGTCTCTCTCCGAAGCGCAGCCGGATGATTTATTAAAATGGACAGAAGGTAAAGCCATTATTGCAACAGGTAGTCCCTTTGGTGATGTGCTTTATAATGGTAAATGGTATCGGGTTGCCCAGAGTAATAATGCCTTTGCCTTTCCTGGTATTGGATTAGGGGCGATTGCAGTTAAAGCCAAAAATATAAGTGATGATATGCTTTGGGCTGCAACCAAAGCACTCGCCGCTTGCTCCCCTGTCAATCAAGATAAAATGGCACCTTTGCTACCAAAACTTGCAGAAGCTAAAATGGTAAGCTTACATGTTGCGCTTGCGGTCATGGAAGAAGCGCGTAAACAAGGCTTAGCTTCCGTTGATGATTCTGTCGATTTAAAAAAATTACTACAGCGTACACTCTGGGAACCGCGTTATTATCCCTTCCGTAAAGTTTAAGGATTCATAGTGAGTAAAACTTATCTTGAGCGCTTAGGCATCACGCCTTGGTGTTATAAAAATAAAATTGAAACGATTACAGCAAAACCTTCTGTAGAACAATCCCTGCAATCGTTAAGGGAAACCGTCGCAACTTGTACAGCTTGCGCATTACATGAAACACGCACGCAAACTGTGTTTGGTGTAGGAAATGAACAAGCAAAACTAATGATTATTGGCGAAGCACCTGGCTTCTATGAAGATCAACGGGGTGAACCTTTTGTTGGACGTGCGGGTCAACTTTTAACAGCGATGCTGAATGCAATTCATTTAACACGGGAAGAAGTTTACATTGCTAATATTTTAAAATGTCGACCTCCCAACAATCGTGATCCCCAAGTCAATGAAGTGTCAACCTGCACACCTTATTTACATCAACAGATTACCTGGATCAAACCCAAATTATTACTCGCTGTCGGTCGCATTGCCGCGCATCATTTACTACAAACAAAATTATCACTAGAACGCTTACGTAATACCGTCCATGCTTATGTACCAACTGGTACACCCTTATTCGTGACTTATCATCCCGCTTATTTATTACGTAGTCCTGTTGATAAAAATAAAGCGTATAGCGATTTACGTTTCATTCAAACGTTATTATAGGTGACCTTTAACGACTGCTTATCGTTGCTGTAATTAAATCGAATTGTTTTAAGAGGGCGCCACGATTGGCATCAATAATTGCACGCGCACGCTGTCCTCTTGTTAGGGCTTCAGTTGTATGTTGTCTTAACTGTTCGAGTTTTTCTGCAAGATGACTTGCATCATCTACCAATTGAATGGCGTCCTCTCGAATAAACATTTCACTAATTTCAGCAAAATTAAACAACGAGGGTCCAGATAAAATGGGTTTACTCAGTGCCGCAGGCTCAAGGATATTGTGTCCTCCCCGAGCAATCAAACTACCGCCAACAAAAGCGACATCACAAGCAGCATACATCATTAATAACTCACCCATGGTGTCGCCTAAATAGACATTCGTCTGAGGTAAACAAACCGTTTGCTGACTTCGTCTTGCCACTTGAAAAGAAGCTTGGGCCATTTTAGCGATAGTATTAAAACGTTCCGGGTGGCGGGGTACTAAAATTAACAAAGCTTGAGGATCATGCGCACATAAACGTTGATGCGCAGCTAATATAATTTCTTCTTCCCCTTCATGAGTACTTGCCGCAAGCCAAACGAAGCGATCTTGGCCTAACTCTGCGCGTAAGTTTTTGCCTTTTTCGATTAACACTTCAGGAATTTCAATATCAAACTTCAGATTGCCTGTTACGACAACTTTGTCTTCGCTTGCGCCCAAATCTTTTAAGCGTGTTGCATCAGCATGCCCGTGTGCAGCAATGATATGTAAAGTTTGTAACATGGCTTTGGATAGACCCTTAATACGTTGATAGCCACGCGCCGATTTTTCCGAAAGTCTCGCATTAACTAAACACATCGGCACTTTTTTTGCTCGACACACTGCAAGTAAATTGGGCCATAATTCAGTTTCCATAATGACACCGACGACCGGCTTTATCGCCTGGAGAAAACGACGGACAGCGGTTGGCATATCATAAGGAATGTAGAGATGAATGACTTCCTTACCCAGGGCTTTTTTAACGCGTTCAGCACCCGTCGGCGTCATCGTTGTAACCACGATGGGAAGATGCGGATAGCGACTTTTTAACAATTTAATGAGCGGGATCGCCGCGAGGACTTCGCCTACGGAAACCGCATGCACCCAAATTGATTTGTCTAAACGTTGCCCATAAAAACCAAACCGCTCAGCCATCCTTTCGCGATAAGCAGGTTGTTTCAAAGACCGAAATAGAAGCCGTAACACTAAGAAGGGTCCGGCTAAATAAAATAAAAATGAATATAAATGACGCAACACTATTTTATCTCATCGCTAAAAAGGGGACCATGGTGCGGGATGAATGTTATTTTTTCAAGTAAGGCATTCGCATATTCTTGAGGATTTTGATACAAATGATAAAATTTTGCGACTTTAACTAAGGATTGGCTTTGATGCAGCATTATCTACCTCCACAAATTCCCGATTTTAATAAAGCCTCAATTCTCGTGGTTGGCGATTTGATGTTAGACCGTTATTGGTTTGGAGATACAGCAAGAATTTCGCCAGAAGCGCCAGTACCGATTGTGCGAGTTGAGTGCATGGACCATCGACCGGGTGGTGCAGGCAATGTCGCCCTCAACCTTGCAGCTTTAGGGGCGAACGTAACACTTCTTGGTCAAACCGGGGATGATGAAGCCGCCAATATTCTTGAAGAACAATTACGGGCCACAGGCGTGATTTGCGATTTTGAGCGTTTAAAACATCTCGCAACGATCATTAAATTGCGGGTAATCAGCCGCCATCAGCAATTATTACGTATCGACTTTGAAGAAAAAACGACGCAGCATAACCCACAATTTCTTTTAGATCGTTATCAAGCTCAATTAGCTGAGGCCAACCTTGTTATTTTGTCTGACTACGCCAAAGGGACACTGGCTTCAGTCGCTCAATTTATTCAACTTGCTAAAAGCGCAGGCATACCCGTGATTGTGGACCCGAAAAGGATTGATTTTGAGCAGTATCGTCATGCCACCATCATCACGCCTAACTTTAAAGAATTCGAAGCGGTCGTTGGCCCGTGTGTGAGTGAGCAAGATATTTTATCCAAAGGCCAAGCACTTCTAATCCAATATGATATCGAAGCTTTATTAATCACCCGCGGTAATGAAGGGATGACATTGATAACTGCCAAAGGTATCGCCCACATGCCCGCCTTGGCACGCGAAGTGTTAGACGTCACAGGCGCTGGCGATACGGTTGTCAGTGTGTTGGGGGCCGCGCATGCAGCAGGCAGCTCATGGACAGAAGCCACAGCGCTTGCGAATCTTGCCGCAGGGTTAGTGGTAAGCAAATTGGGAGCAGCGACGGTCAGCGTTCCTGAATTACTTGCGTCCCTAAAGGGTCAATCACAATTCCGCTGTGGATTAGTCAATGAAGAGCAATTAATCCTTGCTGTTAACGAAGTTCGAGCGCAGGGAAAGAAAATTATTTTTACTAATGGCTGCTTTGATATTTTACACGCAGGGCACGTCACCTGTTTGCAAATGGCCAAAGCATTAGGTGATTTTTTAATCGTTGCCGTTAACACCGATGAATCCATTAAAAAAATAAAAGGACCCAGCCGTCCTATCAATAATATGGAACATCGGATGATCGTCTTAGCAAGTCTTGGTGTAGTTGATTGGGTGGTTCCTTTTGCAGATGAAACGCCAGAACGATTGTTACATTTAATTAAACCTGACTTGCTCGTGAAAGGTGGGGATTATCGCTTAGATCAAATTGTTGGCAAAGATATCGTACAATCTTATGGCGGAGACGTTAGGATTATGAATAGTAATATTACGTCAAGCACCAATATTATCAATCGAATCATTAGTGGACAAAAGCAGGAGGTCTCCGCGTGACGCCTATATCAAAAAATAATCACCCGGTTGATCAGGGCAATTTATTTGTCATCGCTGCACCGTCCGGAACAGGAAAAACAACGCTTGTGAAAGCTTTAGTTGAATCCTTACCCAAGATCACAGTCTCAATTTCGCATACAACACGTAATAAGCGCGCGAGTGAGCAGCACGGTACGAATTATTTTTTTGTTGAATTCGAAGAATTTAAACGGATGATTGCGGAGGAAGATTTTTTAGAGCACGCAGAAATTTTTGAACACCATTATGGTACCAGTAAAGAAACTGTTAGTAGCACCCTCGCCAAAGGAGTCGATGTAATATTGGAAATTGATTGGCAAGGTCATCAACAAATAAAACAATTATTTCCCGACGCGATAGGCATTTTTATCTTACCACCTTCCTTTGAAGATTTACGTTCGCGCTTGATAAAGCGCAATCAAGACCATCCTGAGATTATTAAGAAACGCTTAACGGATGCAAAAGAAACAATTTCGCACTTGCAAGAATTTGACTATGTCATCATCAATGATGACTTTTCTCGCGCTTTAGTGGATTTAAAAATAATTGTTGAAGCGACGCGTTTAAAACGTACAAGCCAACACGTAAGACTCACGCAAATGGTTCAAAGCATTAGCATACTTCCCCCCGCGGCAGATGAATAAATATACTAAACAGGACGTACAGCACAAGACCTAATATTTACCTCTCTCTGCCATTCCTGTATGATTACTCACCACCAATAATAACGTACGAGGTTAGACCATGGCGCGAGTAACGGTTGAAGATTGCTTGAAAAATGTTAAAAATCGCTTTGAATTAGTGATCATTGCAGCAAAACGCGCCCGACAATTGATGCGTGGTCGAGAACCTAAAGTCGCATGGGATAATGATAAATCAACCGTCGTTGCGTTACGCGAAATTGCAGCCGGCTTTACTGATTTCGATCATCAAGAACCTGCTGTTGAAGAAACTTCCTTTAACTTACAAGTCACCACTATTGTCGAAGAAGAGGTGATAGACATTGAAAACGGAAATGAGATTCAACCCAAACTAGAAATCCAAGAAGAAATTATTGAAGAAATCGAAGTCCCAAACATTGTGTTTAACGAAACACCTGAAGTTAAGGATTTAGATTTAACCCCAACTGAAATTAAAGATGCGACAGTCCCAGAAACTGAAGGTTTAGCTTCAACCGAAGTTGAAGATCGGACAGAAGATGAAGATACAGAATCCTCTGAGAATGCCTCGAACCAAGATTAATCGCGCCAAGCTAACTTTCCGCTCCAAGATCCAAACTTTATCATAGTAATTCGCGGGTTCACCACCCGCGTATTTATTGTTTAACCCTACGCGTTATGAGATTTTCAAACCAATCCTTTGCTAGTCCACCATCAATACGGCTTTTAAAACACCCTATGAGCTCGGGCCAAGAATAAAGTGTTGTAAGGCGAAGTGTAGCTTGGAATGAGGTGTGATCTAAATCAATGCAACTTTTGGGTATGATTTTGGATTTAATATGCTTCATCAATGAAACGTAAATAGAAAAAGACTTGCGAATCTAATTAAATTATTTATATTTCATTCAAATCAAAATCATTAATGACATAGGAAAAGAATGGGAAAAAGAACAATAGAGATTGTAATTGATGATAAAAAAATTAACGCGTTGGCGCTACCCTCAGGCGGAACGAAAACTATTTATGATATAGGGGACGGTTACGTTATAGCACGCATGGGTGGAGATGATGCTTTAATAGATTCTGAAATGCAGGTAGCTCATAAATTCAAAGAAATTGGCTTGTATACGCAGGATTACGATAAATTGACTGCCATCATAAATGGCAATCCTGAACCCGTATTAAAAATGAAAAACTTTAAGACGTTGGCCACTGAAGGGAAGCAAGTGCGTGATCGTAAAAATCGAGAATCATCTTGCGGAGACTCTTTCATTTTTAATGATCTGGAGCATTTCAAAAATAAGGCTCATTGGCGCAATGTTTTAAAATATATTGCCGATGACATTTTCTTGTATCTCATTAACAATCTTGGCTTTGGTTCCGATGCATTCAATTTAATTATTGTTGATACAAAAGAAACAGAAGCGGCACGCCACAACACACGTTCCAAGTTGTTTTCTGATATTGAGCAAGAAATTCATTTATATTTCTTTGATTTTGGTAGCAGTGTTTATACACAAGAAAAAATTTATGATTTCATCGATGCGTTTGGTGATATTTCGGTAGAAAATATCCGCATGTGTATTAATAATTTGTCGGTCATCGTAACTGATTCATTGTTTCATGGCGTATTGGATGCTGAATATAAAAATATCATGCAAAAACCGGCAGATTGCATGATGATTTTAAATCTTATGGAAGCATCTAAGGAAATTTTTAAATCTGTTTGGGATGAATTAGTTGATAATATTTCTGCACGTATTGAAAATTATTTAAATAATATACCGCTCCAAGAACGAAAAGATCAATATCTAACCCCACACATGCACTCGATAGCAGAACAAGAAGCTAAGCACGCAGAAATAATGCGCAAAATTTATGAAGATAATAATCGCATGCGTGCCCAAATAGAAGAATCTAGGGCGAAGTTGGAATTATGGAGACATGAGGCTTTGGCTGAGCAAGCTAGGTTAGATGCAATTAACAAAACATTTGAAAACGCAAAGCAGACCATTGAAACTAAATTCGAACCGAAAGAAAAAGTGAATACTGAAAATCCTCGAACCCAATCTCGTTGTTCAATACAGTAGTATTGAAACTGCTCAAAAAGTGGAAGTAATGGCTGGAAATATTTGAAAATTACTTGTTCAAGATGGAGTTAATGCGTATTTTAGGGCGCATGCAAAAATTAGCAAAATGGTCTTAATGGTTATCCCTATTGTACTGTTAAACTGAATGACTTCGTAGGGAACTTTTGAATGCCGCTTGGATTTTATATCAATTTAAAAGTGCACTGGGGCATAGCGCGCAAAAAAATGCATTTGATATTGTAAATCTTGCTATTGAATCGAATGCATTTATGGGACGTCGTCACCATTTCAGATTTTATAAAAATGAAACAAATTTAGACAAAATAATAGATTTAAAAAAATACCTGTTGAACCATGAACAGCATCTTAATAAAATTGAAACTGAAAATGAAAATGCAAAGTTAAGATTTTATAGCAATAGTTAGTTGTATATTTTTCTATGTAATAAATTTGTTTTTTTTCTTCTTCCTCCATTAGAAGGAGTAAACGGATAAAAAAAACAAAGTAGATGCGATGATAATGGCTAGGCAAGCATTCATGGACAAGAAGCCAGTGGATTATTACCCGCTCAATTGCAGAGAACGAAATATAGCCTCCGTGGAATAAAGCAAACAACATTGAATCATCCTAATATTTCTGCATGAAACTGAAACGTATTCGTACAAGTGTGGCTCATGATAACGAGCAAATCTGCTACCGCAGTTTATGCAGATTGCAATTTGCAATTGACACAATCTATTTCGTTTAAAAGAAAAGTATTATTTTGCTTCTACTCATTTCATCTTTCACCCTTGCATCTTTAATTTCACCACTTATTTTTTGATGCTGGGTTTGCATAAGATTTACTCCTTCATGATGGGGTGTTCCTTAGCTTAAATTTTATCCTTTCCATGGCATTCAAAACTTCATCATCATGTGTAAACCAGCGCGCGTCTGGCCATTTACGAAGCCAAGTTAATTGTCTTTTGGCGAGTTGACGGGTTGCCGCTAAAATTTGGTCGACCATCGCATCATAAGTTATTTCATTTGCCAAATAAGACCACGCTTGTCGGTAGCCCACTGAGCGAATAGACGGCATCGTGGCCGATAAATCTTGGCGTGCAAATAACATCTTTACTTCATTTAAAAAACCGTTATCCACCATGTTTTTCAAACGCTGCTCAATACGTTCGTGCAATGTTGAGCGATTTTCTGGGTTAATAATTAAATTATAAAATTGATAAGGAGGCAAAGTGGGTGGATTCAATTTGTGCAACAGACTGAGCGGTTGACCGGTTAAATAAAAAACTTCTAAAGCACGTTGAATGCGTTGCGTATCATGTCTTGCTATACGACTCGCGCTTTCCGGATCATGCTGAGCAAGTTCTTGGTGTAATTTTTCAATGCCATGCGCTGCTATCATTGCTTGTAATGAATCTCGTGTTGCACCATCAGCATGGGGTAATTGAGCAATGCCTTGTTGCAAGACACGAAAATAAAGCATAGTACCGCCCACTAACAACGGAATTTTGCCAGACGATTGAATGGCTTGAATATGGAAAGTGACATCCCGTAAAAATTGACCCGCAGAATAGTTTTCACTGGGGTCTAAAATATCAATTAATCGATGCGGTGCCTTTTTCAAAACCTCAGGCGTGGGCTTCGCGGTACCGATATCCATCGTGCGATAAATCATTGCAGAATCAACACTGATAATTTCACAAGGAAAATGTTGGATCATTTCAATAGCGAGGGGCGTTTTACCCGAGGCAGTGGGTCCCATTAAACAAACAATTGGCGGGTGATCATTTTGCATTACCGACCACGCATAAATAACTTATCTAAATCTGCCAAACTCAAAGAGACAATCGTAGGGCGACCATGATTGCATTGATTGCTGCGATCCGTACTCTCCATCGCGCGTAATAAAGCATTCATTTCAGGTACAGTTAAGATACGATGCGCACGCACAGCATGATGACAGGCCAGCGTGCCTAACAAACGATGAATTTCTCTTTGAGCACGCATACTTTGACCGTGTTGTAATAAATCAGAAATAATATCACGCACTAAAACATCAAGAGGCCCACCTGAAAAAACTTCCGGGATGGTACGCAACATAATCTGCTCAACGCCCATTCGTGAAAAAGTAAATCCAATGCTTGCAAAAAATTCCGTATGGGCTTCAGCAACATCTGCTTCCCGTGCAGATAAATGCAAAGTTAATGGATGCAGTAAGTGTTGCTGCACAATGGCTTGCGAATCAAAAGCTTGTTTCATTTGCTCATAGACAATTCGTTCATGCGCTGCATGCATATCAACTAACACTAAACCCTTGCTATTTTCAGCAATAATGTAAATGCCCTGCAATTGAAAGCGCGCTTCGCCTAAAGGTTGTCTATCCTGTTCGACTGCATGCATGGTACAAGCATGATGGGTGGACATAGGCATTTGGCGTTGAATACTGATAGGCAAAGATGAAAGCAAGGGTGCGTTTTTAGCCATAGCCGCTTGAACTTCTGGTGGCGTCCAATTTTTCTCTATGTTTGATGGAGGTTGCGAAGGAGATGTAATAGGATGGCTCGATGAAGCTTCATGTAATTTAGCTAAGGCATCGGTAATACTTTTATAAATAAAATCATGAACCACTTGGCGCTGCCTAAAGCGAACTTCGTGCTTCGCAGGATGAACATTCACATCGACTTCAGCAGGTGCGATCGTAAGAAACAAAACATAAGCCGGATAACGATCGCGATAGAGCACATCTTGATATGCCATTTTTACAGCATGGGATATCAATCGATCTCGCACCAAACGTTGGTTCACATAAAAATATTGTAAATCATTTGTAGTGCGCGAAAAATGTGGCAAGGAAAGCCACCCACTTAATTGCATGCCAGCGCCTTCAGCTTCAATAAAAATAGCTTGCGTTGCAAAAGCTGCGCCGCATAACGTGGCCAACCGTTGTGTCTGCTCGGCTTGGGAGTGGGCTTGCAAATAATGTTTAACCAAACGTTGGTTGTGCTTTAATTTAAAATCAATTTGCGGTGCGGCAAGGGCAAGTCGTTTAATCAATTCTTCAACGTGACTGAACTCAGTTTTCTCACTGCGTAAAAATTTCCGTCGTGCAGGCGTATTATAAAATAAATCATGCACTGCAACAGTGGTGCCCACAGGATGAGCCGCCGGACTTATTTCTTTTTGCAAGTTACCATCGAAACTTAACCGCAAACCTTCTCGATCGCCATGCCGCGAAGTCAATTGCAAACGCGAAACTGAGCCGATACTCGCCAGCGCTTCACCCCGAAAGCCGAGGGTTAAAATTTGCTCTAAATCGGTTTGATTTTTAATTTTGCTGGTTGCATGACGATCGAGGGCAAGCATTAAATCATCGGGATGAATTCCAAATCCATCATCGCGCACTTGAATAAGACGTAAACCCCCGGCTTCAATATCAATTTCAATATGGCGACTTCCAGCATCCAAACTGTTTTCAATCAATTCCTTAACAACGGATGCCGGGCGTTCGATGACTTCGCCCGCTGCAATTTGATTAGCTAACAAGGAGGATAATTTTTGGATACGTTGTGTCATGGAGCCATGGTAATCAAGAATGACAACCGAGGAAAGCAGAAGCTAAAACTTGCATGGCGTGAAAGGATCAAGTTGTTTTATTTTAAGACAGCTCAATGGTACTTTTCAAAATATCGATGAATTCCTTGCATCATTGCATCCGCTAATTGTTGTTGATAGCGTTCGTTGCGTAATTTTTCTTCTTCCCGGGGATTAGTAAGGAACGCGGTTTCAATCAAAACAGAAGGAATATCGGGCGATTTGAGCACCACAAAAGGCGCTTGCTCGACATGAGGGTAGTGCAACTTACCAATGCGATCGAGTGCATTTAGTAAAGTCGTACCCAAACGTAAACTATCCCTGATGGTTGCTGTTTGCGCTAAATCGATCAAAACGGATCGCAGTAAAGGTGAACGATCTTTGAGGGCCGCAAAAGAAACCCCATCCAACTCGGGATATTTTTCTTGTTGCGCAAGCCAACGACCTGCTTCAGTGGTTGCTCCCCGCTGCGAAAGCGCATACACGGATGCCCCTGTGGCCTTGTGATCAAAATAAGCATCGGCATGAATCGCAACAAATAAGTCAGCATCTCCTTTTCTCGCCAAATTCAGTCGACTGCGTAAAGGGACATAGTAGTCCCCAGTACGCGTTAAGACAGCGCGCATATTGGTTTGCAAATTAATTTCTTTTGCTAAGCGCTTGGCGATACTTAAAACGATATCTTTTTCGAAAGCGCCGTTTCGACCACGCGCACCTGCATCTTTGCCACCATGACCCGGATCAATAACGACGGTAAAAATTTTTCGCCGTCCTGCATGATTACTGTTCGATTCAAAGGGAACAAAAGTCATTGCAGGTTGCTGAACGACTTCAATTTTAATTTGTTTCTTTGCAAGAGGCGTCGTACTTTTTTTGATAAAATAATTGAGGAAATCACTTTCTAAATGATGATGAATTTTCTTTTTAAAATGCACGACAGTAATAGGCGCATTTTTCACTAAAGATTTAGAGAGGGAAGTTAGCGTTAATTGCAATTGAACTTTATTAGCTTCCTTAACAAAATGCATTTTATATTGGACAGGATCTTTCAACTGGAAAGTAAACTGCAATTTCCCCTTAGCAAATCGCTTGGAAGTAAGCGAAATAATATTAGCTTGATTAAATTTGACTTGTTGCATTTGAAAACTTTTCTTCGTATTAGAAAATTCAATAGAAAGTAATTTCTTCTGCGGTAAGTAATGAACCACGCCCGTTGTTTGTTGATCAAAAATGAAAATAACGTGGGAAACGGTAGGCGCAGATTGAACCCTGAGTCCCGTCAAATGAGCAGACGTATTAGCATACGAGATGAGGGGAAAAAGGAAAAACATGATTACAAGTTGGCGCATGGTGATAGTTCCATCTATTCCCATCGAAGCCTTGTAAGAAGGATATAAAAATTACCCAAAACTATCTAATATTAACATGGCAATATTTGACAGGACATTATTTTATCCTATCTCAGCTTTTTTAAGATAGCTTGACCCCGTAAGTTCTTCGCCTCAAAGTTAACGACACGGCTCGTATTAACGATGGTGAGATGACAAATCATATCAGGATTAGGTAACGCTTCATCGACTTTTTCCGCCCACTCAATAAGAACAGCGAATGCCGTCTGAAAATAATCTTGTAATCCAATAAACTCTAACTCGTGCACTTGGGTTAATCGATAAAAATCACAATGAATAATTTCTTTACCTGCCACTTCATACACTTCGAGCAAGGTATAAGTGGGGCTTTTAACTTTGCCTTGATAGCCCAAACCCCGTAAAAACCCGCGACAAAAAGTTGTTTTGCCCGCGCCTAAGTTTCCTTCCAAGAAAATGAGGGTACCCGGTTCTACACATGCAGCGAGTTTAGCACCGCATTGTAATGTTTCAGCTTCATCAGCAAGAGGAATGGTTTTGATCATAGGGAGTAATTGCTAAGTCTTCTGATAAAAGGGAGCAAGTCTGTGGCAATCATCCCGCGCTCACCATCTTTGATAGCGATGTCCCCCGCGATTGCATGCTGCAACACACCGAGCACGGCTGCATCATGTAAGGGAATACCTTGAGCGATTAAACCGCCTATCGCACCAGCAAGTAAATCGCCCATCCCAGCTGTTGCCATACCGGGGTTACCTTTGTCACACACTTCCGGTAATCGATCGGCCGAATAAATTAGGGTCCCCGCCCCCTTTAAAACACTTACGCCCTGATATCGGCTAACTAAGGCCTTAACCGCTCCAAGACGATCATTTTGAATAGCTTCAACATCGAGCCCTAATAATCGCCCCGCTTCTCCCGGATGCGGTGTTAGCACCCAGTCCTTTCGCTCACAAGGATGGGAAGCTAGGATATTTAAACCATCAGCATCCACAACGAGGGGACACGTTGATTGAATGACAAGCCGCCATAACTTTAAGCCCCAATCGGATTGTCCTAGTCCAGGACCTAACACAATGGCTGTTGCGCGCTTCATGAGGGGTAATAAATCTTTTTCGGTTTCAACACCCACCGCCATGATTTCAGGTTGCGTTGCCCCCATCATCATGGCGTGTTCAGGTCGAGTCGCAAGGGTGACCAAACCTGCTCCGACGCGTAAGGCTGCAAGGGCTGCGAGCCGCGGTGCGCCAGCAAAACCAAAATCACCGCCAATGACTAACACATGACCGGATTTTCCTTTATGCCAATCTCGTGGGCGCGGCACGAGATAACGCGTTGCATAGGTAGGAAAAAGACCCTTTAGGGCGATGGGAGTAACTTCATTGAAAAGTGATTCCGGTAATTGTAAATCATGCAAAACCACTTCGCCCGCATAAGCAATGCCGTGACCGGTCAACAGTCCTAATTTATAGCCAAGGTAAGTGATCGTTGCATTAGCGCGGACCGCATCACCAAGAATGATACCCGTGTCCGCTTCAACACCTGTCGGTAAATCAAGTGAAAGCACCGGTCCGCGAAAGGTATGCATAAAATTTAGTACTTTGAGAATATTAGATCGAAGCGTTTTTTTAACACCCATTCCAGCTATGGCATCGACGAGTAACTCAAATTGATGCACATCCATATCATCGCTGAAGGGCATAATAACAACGCCCTCTTTTTCACATTCATTAAAAGCGGCTCGTGTGTCGGGTGTCATCTCTCCTTCGCCAACTTGAATGACTTGAACTTTAATGCCTTTGTGATGCAAAACTCGGGCTAGTTCGTAACCATCCCCCCCGTTATTGCCATTCCCACAGAAAATTGCGACGTTTTGCGCATCGCGCCATCGACGATGCATAAACTCCGCAGCAGCAGTTGCTGCGCGTTGCATCAAAACAAGTGTGGTGATGTCATCTAAACGACAAGCGAGTTTTTCAAGGGTTCGAAGTTGTTCGGTTTGGTAAATAGCGTTGGCAACTTGCATTTGGCTCACTTCCTTGTGCGCGAAATTGAATTAAACTAAACCTTCTAAACCCAGAACAATCATCATGACCGCAAATAATAATAATGTCCCGAGTAAAAATTTCCCACCTGGAACGCGGTAACCTGGAATAGCAAGCTCCTTGTAATAGCGTCCGCTCCAAACCATTAAAGGTGGCAATAAAATCATGAGAACAAAACAGCTAATGCCAGCATATTTTAATCCGCCAATGAATGCATCTGGATAAAATAAGACGATCAACGTCGGCGGCAAGAATGTGGCTACAAAAATCGCTATTTTACCGAAGCCTATTTTCGGAATGGATAAACCATCGGAGAGGAAGTCGGACAAACAGAGTGCAATGCTTAGAAATGAAGTCGCCATGCAAATCGAAGTGAAGAATTTAGCAAGGACGGTGATAGAATCTTTTTGCAAAATGGAGGTCAGTGCTGCGACTAAATCACTATTGGAGCTTGCAGAATTTAGCATTTTAGCTAAACCCGGGGTACCTTCTAACGGAATAACACCCATAATCACCATATCCCAAGCAATGTAACAAACTAAGGGGATAAGCGTGCCGATAAAAATAGCTTTGCGAAGGGCTGGCACATTATCGTTAAAATAAGTTCGTAAACTCGGGATGATCATAAGACAGGTAAAAGAGACCACAGTCACTGTGATGGGTGTTGAATTCGTAATATATTCGAATCGCCCACTACCCAGATTAACAACGGTGATGAAAGGTAAAATTAAAATGACCAGCAAAAAGTAAGCGCCCATCTTGCCAAACATTAAACCCCGATTAACATAGTCAACCGCACGAATACCGAAGTAAACCACAATACCAAATAGGAAGGTGAAGAGAATCGCGGCTGACCAGTTAGGCAACATGATGCCTTTAGAAGCCAGGATGTAATGGAAAAGATCTCCGCCGCCTGCAATGTAAGCACACAAAATCGAATAGAGAAGAACTAGGTAGAAAACCCAGGCCACAGCTTGCCCGCCTCGGCCTAAGGTCGCCCCAGCCATCGAGATGAGGTTGCTGTTAGGGGGAAGCCATAAGTTGACCTCAAGGAATAAAAAAGCGCACGCGGTCATTACGCCCCAGCAGCCCACTAATAAAACTAACGAGCCCCAGAAGCCTACTTGTGCTGTTGCGACTGGCAAAGCTAACATCCCCGCACCGATTGTTGTGCCAACAACCAGTAAAATTCCACCTAATAGTCGATTATTGTTCATTATTTTTCCAATCCTAAAAGCTTATCATGCAAAATTAACATTAAGGTTATATTAAAAATTAGCATTTAGCGTCTAACCCAGTGAATAAAAGATCAAAAATTGAATTAATTATTTTGCCCGCCAAGGGCACAAATGATGATGAAATTCGAGATAAGTGGGTTGGGGAAACCCACAAAACTAAAAAATGGTGCAAGAAAGGTCAAGTATTTTTTGATCATAAGCTTTGGATATTATAGAAGTGAAGAAGAGATGTAAAGATGTGGGATTATGCGGTTTTAGGGGAAATTGATCGGTTTGTTTGACCAGTTAGGCGTAACACCGGATTACGTCAAGGCGGCGAAAATAATGAGTAAGATGGAAATGGCCATGAGGGCCAGTAAGCCTATTTTTCCACCGGGAACTCTAAAACTTTGGGGATAATGCTTTAGGTAACGACCGCGATAAGCCATCAAGGCCGGGAGGAAAACGAGAAGAATCACACAGTAAATTCCGGCATATTCCAATGCCTTTAAAAAAGCATTCGGAAAAACGGCGACAATGAGCAGGGGTGGAGCAAAAGTTAAGAGATAAACAAAAACTTTGGGCCAACCTTTTTTCTCTACACCTAATCCATCTGCAAGGAAATCACCTAAACAAAGCGAAACACCAAGGAAGGAGGTGACCACACAAATTGACGCAAACAATTTAATAAAAAAAGTGATCGGTGCTTGCGAAGTGCTACTAATGAGAGCATTCACCAAGGCGCTATTGGGGTTGGTTGAGCTTAAAATGGAATTTAATCCCTGGCTTCCCCCTAAGGGAATGACGCCCATGATCACCATGTCCCAGAAAAAATAACAAACAAGAGGAATAAGGCTGCCAATTAAAATCGCAATTTTTAATTTTTGAATATCATCTGCAAAATAAACCCGCAAGCTAGGAACAATGGCCGCATAACCAAAAGAGGTAATGGTGACCATAATTGCTGCGCTTGAAGTAACCGAAGTTAATTCAAATTTCATTAAGGGAGCAATTGAAATAAAAGGCAAAAGCAAAGCAACTAAAGCAAAGTAAGCAGTGAATTTAATCATCATTAATAAGCGATTGCTGTAATCCACAATACGAATACCTTGCCATACTATAGCACCAAAGAAAGTCGTAAAAAGGACTGCACTGACGATAAAGGGGATGTTAAATTCTGCCGCGTGCGTTAAGTGAGATAGTAAATCGGTGCCACCTGCAATGTAGGCGCACAACAACGAATAGAGTAAAAGGAGATAAGTTACCCAGGCTATGATTTGACCGAGGGGACCTATCGTTTTTTTAGCCATGGTGATCATATTACTATGGTGGGAGAACCACAAATTGACTTCGAGGATTAAAAAAGCCCCCGCCGTTAATAAAAACCAACAACCCACCAATAAGGCGACTGCGCCTAAAAAACCTAACTGAGCCGTCACAATGGGCAAGGCCAGCATGCCTGCGCCAAGGGAGGTGCCGACAATCAACAAGATACTGCCAATCAATTTAAAATCCATTGAGGTCTCCTCTACCCAATTATAGCAATAGTGTTTTTTAATAGGGCAGAATGATTTATCATGATCCCATAATTACCTTGATAGTACACGCATGTCTGAAACTAATTCATCCCAGTCCGGTAACATTGCTCAGCAAATTAAAGCTTGGGGCAAAGCTTTAGGCTTCCAGCAAATAGGCATCACAGATACGGACTTGAAGCACTACCACAAACATTTCTTTCAATTTTTAAAAAAAAATTATCAGGGGTCGATGCATTATTTGAAAAAGAATGTGCGTAAACGTTTGCAACCCCGCACGCTATTACCCGGAACCATTCGTATTATTTCTGCACGCATGGATTATTTCCCCCCCGACACTGAATCCTTTCGAATATTAAAGGATGGATCGAAAGCTTATATTTCACGTTATGCCTTAGGGCGCGATTACCACCGTCTCATGCGCAAACGTTTAGATCAACTTGCCCTTAAAATTAATAACGAGATTACGCCTTTAGGCTATCGAGCCTTTTGTGATAGCGCTCCGGTTTTAGAAAAAGCAATTGCTCAAAAAGCAGGGTTAGGCTTTATCGGTAAACATACTAATCTTATCAATACTAAAGCAGGCTCATGGTTTTTTTTAGGTGAGATTTATACAGACTTACCCTTACCCCTAGATGCACCCATGCAAACCAATCATTGTGGATCATGTACCGCATGCATTGATGTTTGCCCAACTAATGCCATCATGGGTCCACAGCAATTAGACGCCAGACGTTGCATCTCTTATCTCACCATAGAATTACGGGACGCCATCCCGGTGGAATTGCGCGCACTCATCGGTAATCGTATTTATGGTTGTGATGATTGTCAGCTGGTTTGTCCCTGGAATAAGTTTGCACGCTTTACCCATGAAAAAGATTTTCACCCCCGCCATCAATTGCATGTAATCGATTTATTGGAATTATTTGCTTGGAATGAACAAACGTTTCTTGATAAAACTGCAGGATCTAGCATTCGGCGCATCGGGTATGAATCATGGCAACGCAATATTGCAGTTGCCTTAGGCAATGCACCGCCTGCAGCAGAAATAACTGCCGCTTTAGAAAGAAACAAAGCTACAGCAAGTGTAATGGTTCAAGAGCATATTGATTGGGCGCTTAAACAACAATTAATTTTGCGAAGGAACATTTAAAAGTTTTTCGCGATAATAACGAAGCTCAGCTATTGAATCACGAATATCATCCAGGGCCAAATGTTGGGATTCTTTTTGTAAACCATTATAAATGGTAGGTGCCCAACGCAATGCCAATTCTTTAAGTGTGCTGACATCAATCATGCGGTAATGAAAATAATTTTCTAACTTTGGCATATAGCGGGTTAAGAAGCGCCTATCTTGCCAAATGCTATTGCCACACATCGGTGATTTACCAAAAGGAACATATTTTTCTAAAAAAGCTAGCGTTGCACTTTCCGCATAGGCTTCATCAATCACACTTTCGCGTACACGATCAACTAATCCAGAGCGATGGTGTTGTTTCGTGTTCCACTCATCCATACCCAATAATAATTCCTCAGGTTGATGAATAACAAATTGCGGACCTTCAGCAATCACTTTTAAATTTGAATCAGTCACAATCGTTGCAATTTCTATGATGCGATCTTTTTCAGGATTAAGTCCCGTCATTTCAAGATCGATCCAAATTAAATGATGACTAGAAGGCGCTGACATCAAAAAAACTCCTTGAGTTAAGTGGCAGTATCCTAGCATAACTTTAAGGCAGTTCCGCTAAAACATCTTTGCGCATTTCTTTTCAGATGGTAATTTAGCAAGCTGCTTTTTTGGTAGGGTGCATTATGACTTTAAGTACAATTTTAAATGGGCCAACACTTGTAGGCATAGCCATAGCATATCTTTTTGGCTCCATTTCCAGTGCAATTATCATTTGTAAACTCTGGCATTTACCAGATCCCCGGACGACGGGTTCGCGTAATCCTGGTGCCACCAATGTCTTGCGAGTCGGTGGCAAATTACCCGCTTTACTGACCTTACTTGGTGATGCTTTAAAGGGCGTCATTCCCGTTTTTGTCGCGCAACGTTATGGCTTGACTCCAGAGGGCGTCGCCCTCATTGCTTTTGCTGTTTTTTTAGGACATCTCTATCCTATTTTTTTTCGCTTTGAAGGGGGCAAAGGGGTTGCGACGGCATTGGGATGTTTATTCGTCTTATCATGGCCGGTTGCGTTACTTTGGGTGGTCAACTGGCTCATTCTCGCTTATCTCTTTCGCTATTCCTCGTTAGCCGCGATCGTCGCAACCTTCATTGCGCCCTTTGATCTTTTGCTTTTTCAAGCGCCACTCGCTTATTGTTATGGAATGTTTAGCATCGCACTGATGTTAATCGTTCGTCATCGAACTAACATGATCAACTTATGGCATGGCACCGAACGAAAGATTGGAAAAACAAAATAGATTAGGCAAGCGGTGGTTGCAATTGATCCAAAGGCCATCTTGGGTGCACCACAATTTTTAAACTTTCCCGCTCTCCTTGTGCTAAACGTAAATACCCAGCATAAGCAATCATTACGCCATTATCCGTGCAAAAAGCGGGGCGTGGAAAATGAAGATCCACGTGAAGCGCATCGCACATGATGGCTAATTTTTTTCGTAAAGCTTGGTTTGCCCCAACCCCGCCTGCAATAACCAACCGTTTGAGTTGAGTTTGCAAAAGCGCACGTTTGCATTTCCTAGCCAAGGTATCGACTGCTGCGAGTTGAAATGCGCAGGCAACATCTGCCTTGGTTTGCGGATCATCACCTTGTTCTTGCAACGTATTCAGAGCAAAAGTCTTTAATCCACTAAAACTAAAATCCAATCCTGGACGGTTAAGCATCGGGCGAGGAAAAGTAAACCGTTTTGCATCTCCCTGTTTGGCAAGTTCTGCTAAAGCGGCGCCACCTGGATACGGAAGACCCAGTAATTTAGCCGTTTTATCAAAAGCCTCCCCCACTGCATCATCGACCGTCTCGCCAATCGTATGATAACGACCGAGGGCTAACGCATGAATGAGTTCAGTATGCCCACCTGAGACCAATAGCGTTAGAAAAGGAAATGAAGGCGGATTGTTTTCTAATTGTGCCGCTAACAAATGACCTTCTAAATGATGAACGCCCAACGCTGGAATGCCTAAAGCAAAAGCAAGCGATCGGCCAAGTGTCGCCCCAACCAGTAACGCACCAATCAACCCCGGCCCCTTGGTATAGGCAATGGCGTCAATCTGATTGATCTCTAATTGCGCTTGGGCGAGCGTTTCCTGAATTAGAGGTAAGGCTTTCTGCACATGGTCTCGGGAGGCAAGTTCAGGGACTACCCCCCCAAAAGCTTGATGGATTTCAGTCTGGCTGTACAAACAATGAGCGACCAAGCCCGCTTCACTGTGATAAACAGCGATTCCCGTTTCATCGCAAGAGGTTTCAATACCTAAGACATACATAGTGGGTCGGATTCAAAAAGAAGGGTATTTTAGTAGGATTTAGTGTTAAATACACATTGTTTTTACAGGATAAGCCTCAGAAGGCACAAATTTGTGCTATTATTTCATCATATTGCGCATCGAATTCTTTGCTTTTTTTAAAAAGGCTTATTAGAATGCGCATTCTAACGAATAATTTAAAATAGGTAGTGTGTAGAGATATGCCCACAGTCAGAGTAAGAGATAATGAAAATTTTGAACTGAGCTTACGCCGGTTTAAACGTTTATGTGAAAAAGCTGGTATTTTGGCTGATTTACGCCGCCACGAATTTTATGAAAAACCAACTTGGAAGCGTAAACGTAAAAAAGCTGCTGCCGTTAAACGTTATCAGAAGAAAATTCTTCGCGAACATATGGCTATGGAACGAGATCGCCAGCCAATTGGCACGGGTAATAAGAGAGACGCGGCATAAGCCTAAGTTGGATTTTGCATGAGCATTAAGGATAAGATTACGGACGACATGAAAGCAGCCATGCGAGCGCATGAAAAAGAACGCTTGCTAACTATTCGTCTCATCCTTTCTGCTATTAAACAACGCGAAATCGATGACCGCATTGTCCTCTCCGATGATCAAATCCAAGCTATTTTAAACAAACTCATCAAGCAACGTCGTGATTCGATTACTCAGTTTGAAGCGGGTAATCGCCCAGACCTTGCGTCTAAAGAAGCAGCAGAAATTCTTGTCATTCAAACGTATCTGCCTGAGCAGCTTTCTGAAGTAGAGATAGAACAAGCCATCACTACGGCTATTCAAGAAACGAGTGCTTTTTCCGCGAAAGATATGGGCAAAGTCATGGGCTTACTCAAAGCTTCACTTCATGGCCGAGCTGACATGACCGTAGTAAGTTCCAAAGTCAAAGAGCGATTAGCGAGCTAGCGTTTTTGACGGCGCTCGATATTCCTACTTACCTTGGATCACCGAGTATCTAGGCTTTCCTAACCTCCATCATCATCCCAATGTCTTTTTTACCCCTTCTCCTTTACAATAACCCCTCTGTTATTCTGGCAGTCTGAAACCTCGTCTAACGACTAGGGTTAAAGCGCTATTACTTCATACGACACAAATGGGTCAGCTGTGAATATTCCACGTGATTTTATTGATTCATTACTTGCTCGGATTGATTTAGTTGAATTAATCAATGCTCAAATCCCCTTACGTAAAAAATCGAACAATAATTATTTTGCCTGCTGTCCCTTTCATACTGAAAAAAGCGCCTCCTTTTCGGTGAGCCAACCTAAACAATTTTATTATTGCTTTGGCTGCGGTGCCCATGGCAACGCCATCGACTTCCTGATGCAACAGGATCGTTTGAGTTTCCCTGACGCGATTGAAACTTTAGCCCGAACTGCCGGCATGACGGTACCACACGAAAAAGGTACGCAAGAACGAAACGACGCTTTACCGAACTTATACGATATGACCGCAAAAGCCGCCCATTACTATTATGACCAAATGTCAAAATCTGAGCAGGCGATTACTTATTTAAAAAAACGTGGTATTACCGGGACGATTGCTAAAACATTTTCGATTGGATTTGCTGCGAGTGGTTGGCAACATTTATATGATCATCTAGCCAAAGATGAAATGCAGATTAAACACTTGTTACAAACTGGGTTGATCATTAAAAAGAATGAAGGGGGTTATTACGATCGATTTCGGGAACGTATCATTTTTCCCATTCATGATTATCGTGGCCGCGTCATTGGTTTTGGCGGGCGCGTCATTGATCAAGGCGAACCGAAATATTTAAATTCCCCCGAAACACCACTGTTTCAAAAAGGTCATGAATTGTATGGACTCTATCAAGCCTTACAAGCTAACCGCAAACTCGAGCGCATTATTTTGGTGGAAGGCTACCTCGATGTAATTGCACTTTTTCAATACGACATTACTTGCGCAGTTGCAACGCTGGGCACCGCAACCACCGCCCATCATTTAACACGATTAACCCGCTATACTTCAGAAATTATTTTTTCTTTTGACGGTGACCGCGCCGGTCAAAGTGCAGCGCTGCGTGCACTCCACATTGCGCTGCCTTTAATGGATGATCACATCCAAATCAAATTTTTATTTCTACCGAGCAACGAAGACCCGGATTCGCTGGTACGCAAAGAAGGTAAAGAAAAATTTATGGCGCGCGTTGAACAAGCAACGCCTTTATCGCATTTCTTTTTTGATGCATTGAGCACGCAATGTGATATGGAAACCATGGAAGGTAGAGCGCGTTTTGCAACGCTTGCGCTTCAACAAATTAAACTGGTACCCGCTAATCTTTTTAGGAATTTGTTGTTAGAAGGGTTAAGTCGCCGCTCGCGTATTCCTTTGCCGGATTTAATCCATCAGCTAGGCCTGCCTTCTCCAAGTGAAGCTACTTTATCTGCACCTAAACCTACCCTTGCGCTCGCAAAACTTCCCAACCCCATGCGGTTGGTGCTGAGCATGCTGGTGAAACAACCCGATCTTATACAATACTTACCGCAACCTTTTCATCTCGCAGATGTCCCAGGGAAGGTTTTTTTATTAGAATTGGTTGATATTATCCAAAAGAAACCCAATATATCCACAGGCACCCTATTTGAACATTGGCGTGGAAAAGAAGAGGCAGCTCTATTTATGGATTTAGCTAGTATTGAGCAAACTCTTCCTCAAACAGGCTTAAAGCCCGAATTTGAAGGCGCGGTCAACATGCTTCTTTTTTTTGACCAAGAAAATGTAATTAAAGCGCTTTTGGCCAAAGCTGCTAATGAAGGTTTAACCAATGCGGAAAAAATAGCGTTGACCAATAAGATCCAAGATAAGAAGTTATTGATTAATAAGCAAACATGACATTATTGATCATTTGAGAGATAATGTAAGATTCGCCTAAATGTTTTATACTTAAGAATCGCTGCGACCAATCTAAACAGGTTATAAACTATGGATCAAGATCCACAAAAAGAATCGCAAAAATCACGTCTAAAAGATCTCATTACAAAGGGTAAAGAACAAGGTTATTTGACTTATGCTGAGGTCAATGACCATTTACCTGCTGACATTACTGATCCCGAACAAATTGAAGACATTATCGGGATGATTAATGATATGGGGATTCGAGTTTCCGAAGATGCCCCCGAAATGGAGGAGTTACTTCTCGCAGAGAACGAGCCTTCAGAAGACGAAGCTGCCGCTGAAGAAGTTGCAAACGCCCTCGCCGTTGTCGATGGAGAACTCGGTCGAACCACCGATCCTGTTCGTATGTATATGCGTGAAATGGGTCGTGTTGAATTACTATCACGTGAAGGTGAAATTGCCATCGCCAAGCGGATTGAAGAAGGCATCAATCAGATGCTAACGACGCTTGCTTACCAACCGCAAATGATCGCTGAAGTGTTAGGCGATTTTGATCGTGTCGAAAGAGGTGAATTGCGGTTAAGCGATATTATTAGCGGCTATATTGAACCTGATCTTGCCGAAGAAGAAGAAGCCGAAGAAAAAGAAGCAGCACCGCTTGCAACAGCTGCAGCCGCGGAAGAAGAAACCGAAGAAGGCGGAACAGGGGATGCTGAAGCTGATCCGTTTGATGAAGAAGCAGGCTTAGATCCAGAAAAAGCTAAAGAACGCTTCGAAGGTTTACGTCAAATTTATAATGACGCCATCGCTATAGCTAAAAAACATGATCAACAACACAAAAAGTATCTTGCTAAGCGCGAAGAGTTAGCAAAATACTTTATGGACATTAAACTGGCGCCGCGCCAATTCCATAAACTTTCGCGCAAAATGCGTAGCATGCTCGATGAAATTCGTACGCAAGAACGCGCTATTATGGATTTCTGTGTCAATAAAGCAAAGCTTCCACGTAAAACGTTTATCAATGCATTTTTACAAAACGAAACCAATTTAGATTGGATGGTACAAAAACTTAATAAAACTTATTTAGCCGACTTAGAAAAATTCATTCCTGACATCCAGCGGGCTCAGAAAAAATTAGTCACTTTGCAAGAACAAATGCGCATGACTATTGCTGAAATTAAGGAAGTGAACCGTCGTCTTTCGATTGGTGAAGCGAAAGCAAGACGCGCTAAAAAAGAAATGGTTGAAGCCAACCTTCGTCTTGTTATCTCGATTGCCAAGAAATACACGAATCGCGGTTTGCAATTCTTAGACTTGATTCAAGAAGGCAACATTGGCTTGATGAAAGCAGTCGATAAGTTTGAATATCAACGCGGTTACAAGTTTTCAACTTATGCAACATGGTGGATTCGTCAAGCCATTACTCGATCGATTGCTGATCAAGCTCGAACGATTCGTATTCCTGTGCACATGATTGAAACTATCAATAAATTAAATCGTATTTCTCGACAATTGCTACAAGAAACCGGACAAGAACCTACGCCGGAAGAATTAAGTCGTCGGATGATTATCCCGGAAGATAAAATACGTAAAATTTTAAAGATTGCCAAAGAACCGATTTCTATGGAAACACCCATTGGGGATGATGAAGATTCTCATTTAGGTGATTTTATTGAAGACACCAATACTATTTCCCCTATTGATGCCGCAACCAGTTTTGGTTTATCAGAAGCTGTCCAAAAAGTTTTAGGTTCGCTCACTCCACGTGAAGCCAAAGTGTTGCGAATGCGCTTCGGTATTAACATGAATACGGATCACACGTTGGAAGAAGTAGGTAAGCAATTTGATGTTACCCGAGAACGTATCCGTCAAATTGAAGCAAAAGCTTTACGCAAATTGCGACATCCTTCACGTGCTGAACAACTAAGAAGCTTCTTAGAAGATCAAGAATAGTTCGCCGTTTGATAAAAAAGCCCGCCTTTATTGCGGGTTTTTTTTGCGATTCATGCCAATCTTCCCTTAGAAGAAAGATATCCTCATAATAGTAAGATGAGCAAAATAACTTGCCTCCTCACGTTCCTCTGTTCAATTTTTTGTTACACGCATCTTTATGCTTCATCAACAACGTCCAGTGAACAAATTTTAGGATTTTATAGCGCAATTAAACTCAATACTGATGCAACATTGGAAATTACTGAAACCCTATCAGTGTATGGGCATCAAGAAAAATTAGCGCAAGCTATGCGGCGGTATTTATCCAAAGAAATTACGAATGGCCATGGCTTGAAACAAACGGTGAATTACAATATCACCCACGTTTCATTTAATGATAAACCGGCTCACTATGCCATCATTGATCATCCGTATTACATTGAAATTATCGTTGACGAAGCCAAGTTAAATCAGAACCCCGATATATATATTTACAGGTTTAGTTACACTGTCCAAAACGCCATCCGCTACTTCGATCAACACGATGAATTATTTTGGCCGATCACGGGTTATGCATGGTCACTTCCTATTTTAAAAGTTCAAGCTGATATTAGCTTGCCCTCTCCTTTAGCACCTTTGGCTTACGCTGGACATACAGGCGCCATCCATTCAAAACAATCAAACGTGACCGCGCGCATTACACCTGGGCACCTTTCCTTTTCTACGACACATACATTTCTCGAAAAGGAGGGCTTAGCAATCCAATTGAGTTTGCCCAAAGGCGTATTGCAACCACCGAATTATTGGAATCAACTTCGCCATTTTTTTTCACAAAGCCAAGTGATTTTAGTAGCAATCCTCTTTATTTTTTTAATTTATTCAGGTTTGGTCGCGAGAAAAATCCGCCCCCATCCCCCACACTCCATTAACTTATTTTATTTTCCAGCCATCCTTTCTCTTTGTGGCCTGCTTATTGTCATTTTATCAGCAGAAAAAAGTCTCTCTGCCGCCCTTGCCCTTTTCTGGTTAATTTGCTGGGCCGTTGCCTGTGTTTATTTTTTAAAAAGTGCAATATGCGCTATCAAGCTCGCTTGCCAAAAAGTAACAGTGAAGCATGTTGCCCTTGCCTGTTTCGCAACTTTCACCGCCCTCCCTTTTCTACTCGCCTTCACCTTAGGGGCCGCCTATTTCCATCCCTGGTTCCAACCCTACACCCTTCCTCTGCTGAGCCTCTTAGCCCTACTCAATCTCTTTTTATATTTATACCTAGAATCAACCGCCAATCCGCAGATTTAAAACGAGAAAAACTGGAAAGCCACAAAACTTCAAGCTATCATGGCCGCTTGTCGAGTTCCGACAATCCTCACGGGCCTATAGCTCAGTTGGTTAGAGCAGGGGACTCATAATCCCTTGGTCGTAGGTTCGAGTCCTACTGGGCCCATAGTAGAATCAACAAGTTACGAGCCTTTCCTAAAAATCTAAAATTTCTGTGTCGAATATGTGTCGAAGGGATCTTTCCCATTTAGCGGGCACCATTTACGAACAGATTGCGTCAATTCGAAGCCGATCATTTTCAAAGTTCCAAAACCCATAGGCTCTTTGTTGAACCAGTTTCACCTTTTAATGCAAATCCATTGACTCTGCAAATCCTCGACTGAGTATAAGTTGACCAATACTCCCTAGATATGATAATATTCCACGCACTAAAAACTGCATTGAAATGAGACCAACTCAAATGAATTGTTCGAAAATCACTACTAAAATGGATAGAAAGTATTAAAGAATAATTACAGGCAGCATGCTTTTGTTTTATTCTTGACATACAGGACTGTGCTATAATTTAACTTATGAAAAACAAAACCTTGAGCAAAACAAATCCATACCTTAAAGACCCTGCTAA
Organism: Gammaproteobacteria bacterium; assembly: GCA_013816845.1. Classification (NCBI taxonomy): domain Bacteria; kingdom Pseudomonadati; phylum Pseudomonadota; class Gammaproteobacteria; species Gammaproteobacteria bacterium. The sequence goes on along the minus strand of JACDDU010000003.1, from coordinate 342,626 downwards.
ACGAAAAAAGCTGGTTGCTCGTTCTACACGTACCTCTTCTGCAGTCGAAGGGGTTGAACTAAAACTTAAACAATCGTCTGTCACCATTAATCAAAGAAAACCAAAGAAAATCTATAAGAATATCAAACCGACTGATCGAGCGCGTCTTAAAAATCTCAGCCATTGGTTCGTGTTGCAGTTAACATAAAAGTGATTTCATTAATCAATAAACGTATGAAGGGATTTTCAGCTATAAATATTTGGCGTATGAAACAGTTTTTTGAAGGGTTATTATCAGCACGAAAAACTGTCAACACGGCTGACAGAAATGTTATGGACAAATCATCCCATGTATTGTCTAAAACTAAGACCATCCAAAAAAAGAAATATTTCTTACTTTTAGCATCAAAACATCGCTATCCTGAGCGTGATTTCACCAGGCTAATTGATACAAGCGCTTTTGAGCGAACAATGCTAGCAGATAAAAACTGTTAACAGTCCTAGCAGAATCACCTGCCAGCAAAAGAAAATTCAAAGATAGCTATGTGTTTGAATTTTAATTATCGGCTTCATAATGACAAGAAGCATAGGATTTTTCATTTCGGGGATCGAATAATCCAATTCGATTCTTAGAATCTACATGATATTGTGATTGATTGGTTGCACCTTTGTTGGTAAATGTCATTTTGCGACCAGTAAAATTATTTGGCGTTTGAATAATTTTTTTACCGTCTGAGAAAAAGAACCCGCCCCTTTGTAAACCTCTAAAAGTACAAACTACTTTTTTATTAAGGGTTAGATCGTACTCAAATAGCAACCCTAAATGAGAATTGCTCCACCCACTATGATTAATTTGTTCATTTTGAAATGGAAGAGTAACATCTTTTGGTGGATCAAGAGGTGCGGCTAAAACAAAATTTGACAATAGTGATGCTAATAAGCCAGAGAAATAGGTTATTTTCATATTCTAATTCCATGTTAAATTAAGTGCAGCATTTATAGCATACCGGAGGTTGCTAAGGTAGTGTTCCAAGCACCCTCGGTAATAACATTGAGCGTACAGAAGCGTTTGCCGCAATTTAATGTGTCATGTATAAAATCTAATTACCAACTATGGGTAACTATTTGCAATACTATCAAAGGTCGATAAAGCCCCAGTGTTTAATTAGCTTGTTGAAGTCTTTATTCAAAATGAATATTATCTATGCAACCTTTTTTATCTGCTCATATACCCGCGCATTCTTCCGCTCTAGCTCCCAAACATCCAAGGCTTGCTGCATGTTAAGCCAGCTTTCAGGTGTCGTCCCTAGGAAATGAGCAAGTCTAATTGCCATATCTGGGGTCAATGGACGATGTTCATGAAGGATTTGAGACACTGTGCGCCTGGATACACCCAAGCGATCCGCTAACTCTCCTTGGGATATATTTAGTGATGGCAGCACATCTTCACGCAAGATTGCGCCAGGATGTGTAGGTTTACGTTTTTTTGATCTTAATGAGCTCATTAATGATAATCCTCATAATTAACATCTTTGGCATCGCCATTTTCAAAACGAAAAGTTATTTTCCAGTTCGCTCGTACTGCTACGCTCCAGGTACCTTTACGAACACCTTTTAATTCGTGCAAATTCCATCCTGGAATGTCCATATCTTTAATGCCATGTGCAGCATCAAGACGATCTAAAATACGATCTATTTTTGTTAAATCTCGATGATCTAATAACTTCTTAATATTTTTGGTAAAGTATTGCTCTAATGCTTTATGTTTAAAACTTTTTATCATTACAGCTCCTTATATTGTAACCCGTGAGGTTACAGTTTTCAAGCAGGCTTTTTTAAAGACTTTAAATCGAAGATTTCACCCTGAGGCTTAGCATCCATGAGGCTCAACAAATGATCTGTAATCTGCTGCATTGGTTTTCGCAATCGTTCTACATCCATAATGATGTATCCTGCTGTAACATCGTGGTTCATTTTGTGGTTTAGCAAGCGTTTCAAAGCATATGCTGGAATATCCAAACTTTCAGCAATTGTTATAAAAGTACGTCGTAAATCATGTAACGTGAATGTAACACCTGATTGCTTGATAATTTTATTCATGACTTTACGCGGTTCGACGTTGTAACCGGTTTTTCCGTTACCAGGAAATACATAATTTGTGTCAGACACTAATCGCCGAGCTAACAACAGCTCATATAGAAAGTTTGATAATGGTAGAACATGTGTTAGATGGTTTTTAGTATTAGGAATAGTAAGAGTCTTTGCCGTTAAATCAATTTGATCCCATGTTATACGTGCAGCCTCTTCTCTACGTAGCCCTGTAAATAGAATCAATAAAAAATAATCACGCAATAATTCAGCTTTACCTGTACTTCTTTCGTCTTCAACTTCCATCACTGCTTTATACCATGCTGGTAATTCATGAGGCTTAATAACGGTTTGTTTACGTTCAATTCGATACCAAGCGCGCGTATGTGATAATCTCTTTACAGGATTCTCCAAAAAAAGTGATTTGCCATTAGCATCTTCATATTCACCTGCAGCAAAATTAAAAATAGCCCGCAAGAAACGCATCGATAAATTCGCTCTGGCCTTACTTTTCTCGCCGATTTGCGTATGTCGCTTTGCGACCATATCTTTGGTGATATTCATTAACGGTTTGCTGGCCCAATCTGAAAATGATTGTTTCATCACCCGTTGATAATCAAATATAGTTACCGAACTAAGTTCTTTTCGAACATTCAGATAAGCAGCAAAGACGTCTTTAAGTGTGGTAGCTTTTGCCCTGTGTTCTTTGCGTTCGCCAACTGGATCAATGCCCGTTGCAATTTTTCCCAATAATTTTTGGGCTTCTTTACGTGCCTGCTCTACCGTTAACTCTGGATAACGACCAATGGTGATACGTCGCAATTTTCGACTTACTGATTTTTCAACAAAGAAAGCTTTTGAACCACCAGAAGTGGCACGAACACCAAATCCTTTAAGCACAGTATCGTAGTAACGCTTTTGAACAGTTTTATTTTTAATTTCTGCTATTGGAATGGGGATTTTATCAACGAATAATTTCGTTATTTTCATGCTGACTTTTTCCGTGTCGAATATGTGTCGAATATGTGTCGAAGAAATAATTAAAATGCACTCTAAGAACGTAGAACGCATTATAAGAATAATACAGCTTAAAACAAGTGAATTTTTAAAAATTAATATTGTGTCGAAGTGATTAAAAGTGTATAAAAGCGCATTAGAAGCAACTCATAATCCCTTGGTCGTAGGTTCGAGTCCTACTGGGCCCATAGTAGAATCAAACCTTACGGGGTCTACGAACCCTCTTCCGATTCGCCATCAATGATGGTGTAACCGATCTGTAACTCGATTTAATCAATCTGTATCGTTTAACCACCTGTCAAAACCACGTTACAATTCAGGCAGTGTTAATCACGTATGTAAAATCAGATTACAGTGTTGCAAGGAGGCATCGAGTGTTAGATACGCTTTTGATTTTTGTGGGCGCAGGCTGTGGTGGTGTTTTTCGTTACTGGATATCTAACATTTCCTACCTGTTTCTAGGTCGTCAATTCCCGTATGGCACGCTCATCGTCAATGTAAGCGGGTGCTTTTTGATGGGAATTCTATTTGTTCTATTAATTGAAAGATTAAATGGGGTTGGACCACAGCTACGTTCATTACTGCTAATAGGGCTTTTAGGTGGCTACACCACCTTCTCTTCTTTTTCTATCGAAACACTCAATCTTTTTGAAAATGGTGCGCCCCTAGCGGGAGTTGCAAATATCTTACTCAGCGTCACTCTGTGTCTTGCTGCAACTTGGCTCGGCGTTATTGGAGGAAGGCAATTATGAAAACCGTAGATGTAATCTTCGTTAAAATTTATATAACCGAATCATCCCATACGTTAAACACAATTGTGAGTTATCTTAAAAATGAAGCCAAAATTCGGGGTATAAGCGTATTTCGAGCCATTAGTGGCTTTGGTGATACGGGGAATCATACTGCCTCCCTAGTCGACCTCTCGCTAGATTTACCTCTTTCCATCGAGTTTTTTGATAGCAAGGATAAAGTAGAGCCAGCCTTAGAACACTTAAGCAGCTCCATTAAGCATGAACATATCGTTTTTTGGGAAGCCAAAGCCAATGATTGAAGCGACATCAAGAAGCCTCAAGGAAGTTAAACGATATTGATAAAAAAAAATCTCTTATTCAAAATCCAGAAAATACTCGCTGCCACGTTGTACTACTGGGGGTAGGAGAACAGAGCTGCTTTTCCATGGTGAAGCAACCAGCGAACATTTCCATGCAGGAAAATACTGAATTTATATTTATCGAATCAATTTTAATGCGCTAAATCATTGAAAATGGACATTAGTTCAATCATTTGAACAAACAGGCTCCATTATTACCTCCGACAATCCGGTTATATTAACTTGGAATAACCCAGATTCAGTTCCTGCTTTCTACCCATACAGCCCTGGACATGCAATGCCGAATGCAACAGTCTACTTTTTATTATCGCAACATTAGCTTCAATGGGTACATTTGATAGTAACGATAACAAAGTAAATGCGTTAATATTCCGTGGGCAAGTTATCTCAATATAGAAAGGAGTTTTTATGAATAAATTACAACAAATCTTGGCTGTTTCATTAATCATTACTGGCACAAATTCATTTGCAGGTATTTCAGAAAGAGCGGCTCCCTGCCCCCCTATCTCAACGATTACAGCCGTCAAGTTTATATCTGCTAAAACATACATTGCTGGTCAATGGGAGCTTTTATCAAATTCTTTCAATCACAAAAATCAAGATTGGAACGTGATATTCGGGGTAAAAATGCCTGACGTAAAATCATCCGAAGATGCACTCGAGAAAGGTCAGGTCTATTATTCCTCTAAAGTTTCATTGACTCAGCCGCGAACATATTTTTCTAACGGTTCAACGTTTTGTGTATACGTTAATAAGCCTCGGGGTGATTATTCAGTGATCGCAATTAACCCACCAATTAAAAGAGATGAGACTACAGCCGCAAGATGGGTTAACTAATAATTTATCATGCAAACATTTTTTAGGTTAATCTGTCTTAGATAAGCTCCATACTATGCCGAGTGGATGATAAATCACCCTGTTGCCATCTAGGAACATCAGTTGAAATGTATTCCACTCGGTTTACCTGCATTTTTCGCAAGGAACATCCTCATGAAACTTGAAGAATTAGTAGAAAATATCAATACCTTATTAGAAATCGATACACAAATAAACGAAAAAAATAAGGCGCTGTTATTTAATTTTAGTTCTGAAAAAAATGGTGAACGTGCCGAAATTCTAGAGATTAGAAACGCATTATGTGCGCTCCGCGATAAGTTGTTATTAGCGCAAAAGGTTAATGAAAATGACGTTAATGATTTAATTGAAATATTTCAACTACACAATATTTTAAATATAAATGACAGAGATGATAAAAATAATAGTTTAAAAATTTTAACTTTGATGAGCGAAGAAGTACGTCAGTGTGTATGTTTTGTTTTAAAAGCAAAATTATCTGTAGAATCATGTGCAGCGTTAACCACGACCTTTGAAAATGCCGCCAACATACAAAAATTAATGCTTGAGCAAAGATATGACTTTCAATTATCACTTGCTTACCAAAAACCCTCATTTACAATTGGAGAAGCGTCCCCCTCCCTCACGGTACAAAGTGATGAAGACAACGTTAGTCTGGCAAATCCTTTTACCCTATTTAGTAACACGCTTAATCAAGCTTATGAAAGTGTAAAATCTTTCATAACTTTTCGACCGGGTAATTAATATGGCGAAAGGACTTATACCTGTTTAATTTAGTCCCTTACATCTTTCCAACCTGTGCGCATGAGCCTTATAGTCTTGTAGCGAAGCAATTGCCCGTAGGTAGAACTTATTTTTATATTAATGTCACGTGATCGTAATGAATAGTTAGATGGGTAAGGTCCCGGGTTACGCTGCGCTACACCCCGGAAACTCTTTCCTTCTACCTAAAATTAAATGATGTTGACCTTGGCTCAAACTCTTGTACCGCTTTACACCTAAGCCCTTTCCACGATACTTTACTTGAATCTTATTTTTACTTTATCTTCAAATTTTAAAACGAGAGATTTGCTATGCCTCACAAAGCGCCGCATTTTACGCCTAATCAAATGGCAGACTTAAATGAAGCAAAAAATATATTTAAGTTAGGTTTAAAAGAACGAGCTGTTGACCCATCTAGTTTTGACGCCATACTGGCTTGTTTAAATAAATTTAAAGAAGCAAAACATTTGATGCTAAAAACAATGCAACCTAATAAAGATATTGTATTGAAGGAAGAGAAGCATCTTGCTCTTTCCGCTCCGATGTTCTTTAGGAAGAGATGCTTAATTAAGTCAATACACAACCAAAAGTTACTTTATCGCGCCCAAGATTCCTTTGTATTTACTGATGATGATACAACCACCCTGTGTAAGGAGATTTACTTTAAAGAACCCAAAATAAATAATGTAACTTATGATGTAACGCAAAAAATTATCAATAATAAATTCTACAAACCTAAGTCAACAACATTAACCGAAGTTTATTCAATTTTTTTTGCTGATCACTCAACCCTCGTTTTTCATTCGCAAAATCCTGACGAGTTAACAAATATTAGGAAAGAATTTAACAAAAAGATGGAAGAGCTAACTATCAAGCCGCAAACAAATCTACGTCAATAACTGTCTTTAAAAAATGGAAGTAGCTATAATAGCTCTCAGTTTGTGATCTAGCGTATTTTACTGAAAAGCAATCAAGCAAAAAAAGTGAATTGAATCTTTTAACAGTATTTGGTTTGGTTTACCCGTTATCAATGTTGTGCATTAAATAGAAAATCAATTAAGAAAGATATAGAGGTTCGTATCTTTCTATAATAGAGAATTATCATGAAATCACGATTTATAGAGAGAGTTTGCTTAGTTCTATTATTTGGGGCATTAACGCCACTTGCTTATGCCGGAATAGTCGATAAAAAAATACCATGTCCATCAATTAACACGATTCAACAAGCAGCTCCAAAAATTAATGTGGCGCAAAAAGATCCGGATGAACCACCTTACTATGTATCTGGTTCTAAGAACCCTGTTTTTTATGAAAGCGATATGGCTTGGTGGGTAAGTGCTAGTCAAATTTCTGCGAATTCAAATGAGGAAGCCCTTGCCTTAGGAAAAGAAATGATCCAAAAAGTCAGCATACAATTAAAACCCTATGCGCTTGATTTCGGTGGACACTTTCTTTGTGAATATCGCAATGGTGACGTGTTGGCAGTTGGCAAAAGAATTAAGTAAGTATCGAACCCAGGTAACAACTTCGTGTGTAACCCGGGCTACTCTGCCTTACTGGCTAGTGATTCGAAGTATTGGCAGGTTGCGTTGAGGGCTGAGATGAAATCTATGGGGTATTTTTGATCACTTACTTGTTGCGTATGATTTAACAAAAATTTAATTTTAGCTACAACTTGGGCTTGCTGATAATGGTTTGGTAATAAGGTCGTACTGCAACCCAATTTTTCCAGGCGATAAGCATTATCGAATTGATCCGCAGTCGATGGGACAATGAGCTGGGGGACGTGATGGGCGATGGCTTGCGCTAACGTTCCTATGCCGCCGTGATGGATAAGCGCGGATATTTTCGGCAGTAATAAATCGAAAGGGGCATAATCAACATGCAAAATAGTTTGCGGAAGGGTCCTTGGAAGTTGTTCTGGATAAGGAGTTAGTAATAATGCTCGCTCGCCCAATTCCGCAGCGACGCGAATTGAGGTTGAAAAAAAATCATTGCCCTTTGTCATGTAAGTACCACAGGTAAAAACAAGTGGAGGTTTGCCTGCTTCTAAAAATCCTAAAAGCGTTGCAGAGAGTGGCTCAGTTTTACCACTATAGTTAATGAATCCCGTTAACTTAATTTGAGCTGGCCAATCCGCAGGGATGGGCGCGAACCATTCTGGAAATAAACCAATCATCAGTTCCGGTGAAGGCAGCCACATTTGATAGATATGCTTAATCTTCGGCAAACTGAGTTCTTGTCGAAATTGATTGAGGGGAGAATTTAACTGGCTATTAATAAAATACAAAATCATTGATTGAATCTTTTTTTTCGCACCCACCGGGAGCTTGTAAAACCATTCAGGCAACATTGCTAAGCGAGCGGGTTCAATTGCACTAAAGAGGGTCGAAGGTTGCAAACAAATATTTGCCATGCGAAACCCGAGCTTTTCTTGAGCAAGGCGTGCACCCACCACTAAAGGATATTGCGCACCGATTACGGTCGTTTGTGGGTCAAAATGCGTGCTGAGCAAGCGATAAACTTCGCGCATGGGTTCAATGACCATCGTGCCAAATAATTTGATGATACGAACCGGATGGGCGGTGTCAGGGTGACGGATAAGTTTTTGATAAGTAACGCTTGAACTACAGGATAAAAAATTCAAACCTACTTCTATCGCTAAATCCGCATAATGCTCGTAACTCATAATCGTTACTTGATGGCCCCGTTGCTTCAAGGCCAAGCCCAACCCAATAAATGGGTTGATATCCCCGCGAGATCCTAAAGTGATTAAAACAACGTCCATACAATTAATGTAGCTGAGGCCGATGGGCATTGCTACAGGAGCGTTCGAAAGTTATCTTTTTAACATATTATGTACGTTTATTATACTATATCTGGCCAATCTTAAGCTAGATCGAAGCGCGATGGGTTATCATATTAAGATTAGGGCGTTAATTCATTTAGGTATCTCATGGAACAGTTTGTCCCCCAGGACGACGAGATTGACCTAACTTTGCTTGATGTGCCTCATGGTACTTCTGGCTTAGAATGGTGGCATTTAAACTGCCATCTTCAACTTGAGAATAATAAAAATATATCTATTTTTGCTACCTTCCAACGTATTCTATATCGCAAAGATGTTGAACCAAATAAGTCGCAATACGCCTATTTTCTTTCCTGGGCCCTCACCGATGTTACCGCCAAAAAGTATTATCAACTTTCAAGAGTCGATCAAGCTACCTCCGAAATTTCCCTTGCGCAGCTACAAGAAGTTGCCGATCCTAATTTTCGAAAAGCATTAGCTGAAATATTTCAGCAAGGAAACGTTTTGCTACCGGACTGCATGTTCACAACTGAAGTAAAGGTGGCGAAAGATACGCTTGAACTAAACTTTGAAAACTGTACTTTACGTAAATCAAAGCAGGGTTATTATGAATTAAAATTAATGAATGTCGATGAAGATATCGAGTGTCATCTTTTATTTTCACCGCAGAAAAAAGCACTATGCAAAGGGGAAAATGGCGAAATATTAGGTGCGCATGGCGAAGAAATGTTTAGCTATTTTATTCCCTTTAATGCTGTGCAAGGAAAGGTAAGAATTGGTAAAAACAAAAATGAAGTCATTGCGCAAGGTCAGGGATGGTATGAGCGGGCATATAGTGTTGTTCATCAAACAAAATCTACCCTAGACTTACCCACTAAGTTAGGCGAGCAATGGGTTTCAATCCAGTTAAGTAATGGATGTGAAATTTCTGCTGCCTATGTCAATGACCCAAATAGTCGCGATAAAAAAAGCAAATGGCTGATAGCCAGCGATGTAACGGGTGGAGTTAGCAGCACCCATCATTTTGAATTCACGGAAAACTTAGGTCGTCATAATCATTGGAAAAGTAAGTGCACTTTTACAACTTACCCGATCAGTTGGTGCTTAAAAGCCCCTGGAATTAATTTAGAATTAGAAATTAATGCCCAACTTGATGCACAAGAATTTGAAACTTTTACTTTTTTTGCACCTGGTTTTTGGGAAGGATCATGCGTCGTGTCAGGCTTATATCATGGGGAAAAAGTCACTGGACTTGCTTATTTAAGACGAACCGGATTTGATAAACTAATTAAGATCGAAGATTTTTTTACCGCAGTCAGTGATGAAGTTTTGCTTCACACGCATAAATTGTTGCCTTTAAAAATTACTGCGAACGAATTACAACAACTCGCAGAAATTAAAGGTTGTAGTGAAGAAATAATGGGTGTTGATCTTACCATTATTGAACAATCCATCATTCGACCCATTCGCGAAATTATAGATCGGCAAGGAAAAGCCTGGCGCTCATATTTTTTATTAGCGTGTTGTAGTGCGGTAGGGGGCGATTTTAAACCTTATTTACCCTTGCTTGCATTACCTGAATTGTTACATGTTGGTTCATTGATTATTGATGATATTGAGGATCAATCTGAATTACGGCGCGGCGGACCCACGTGTCATAAAATTTATGGCACGCCAACTGCCATTAATGCTGGCTCCATCGCTTACTTTATTCCTCAGTTGCTCTATGAACATTACCGATATTTACCTTATGAAACGCAATGCCATTTATACGAATTATATTTTCAAGCAGTACGTACAGCTCACATTGGTCAGGCATTGGATATCGCGGATTGCGAAAAATTAATTCATGACATCCTTATGGGCACCGAGGCTCCAGCAAAACTTGAGTCACGTGTCCTTGCTATCCATCGGATGAAAGCTGGTTTAGTGGCGGAAGGTTTAGCGCGGATGGGTGCGATTTTAGGTAAAGGCTCCGAAGAACAAATTAATAAGATTGGTGAATATGCAGAAGCTGTGGGTGTCGCTTTTCAAATAATTGATGATGTTATTAATATAGAATTATTAGAAAAAGGTAAAAAGAAATTAAAAGTCCACGGTGAAGATATTTCGCAGGGAAAAATAACTTATCCAGTAGCTCGAGCTCATGCGTTGTTACCTTTAGACGAATATTGTGCTCTATTATCTCGGATCCATGCCAAACCTAATAATGTGCAAGAAATTCATGAGATTATTCTCATCTTACAAAATTGTGGTGCGATTGAAGCGAGTCGAGCGCAAGCAGAGAAAATGATCAACAAATCCTGGAATGACTTATCACCCCTGTTACTTAATGGCCATGCTAAATTAATGTTACGAGTGTTCGGTTTATATGTCATCGAACGACATTATTATTACTAATTGGTAATATAAATATAGTAAGGCAAATATATGAGCATTATAAAAAAAGCAATATTCCCCGTGGCAGGATTGGGTACTCGATTTTTACCCATCACGAAAGCGAGCCCTAAAGAAATGTTGCCCATTGTTGATAAACCCCTCATTCAATATGCTGTTGAAGAAGCGATTGATTCTGGCATTAAAGAATTAATTTTTGTAACCAGCCACAGCAAACATGCGATAGAAGATTATTTTGATACTAATCCATCCCTTGAAGCTAATTTAAAAAAATTAGAAAACTATAAAGCGTTAGAAATTGTTCGGCAAATATTACCGAAAGGCATAACATGCATTTATATTCGCCAACCCGATCCGTTAGGGCTTGGGCATGCTGTTTTATGTGCAAAACCACTCATCGACAAAGACGAACCTTTTGCTGTTTTATTAGCTGATGATTTAATCGACGGCAATCATCATTCCTGTTTAGCGCAAATGATTGAAATATACAAACAAACGCAATTAAGTGTTGTAGCAGTACGAGAAATTCCCCTAGAACATGCAAATCAATATGGAATGATTCAGGGTACAAAGCTTGCGGGAAATATTTACAACATCGATTCCATCATTGAAAAACCCAAAGTTGAAGCCGCACCGTCAAATATTGCAGTTGTCGGTCGATATATTTTTAATCCGACAATTTTTTCATGTTTAGAAAAAATATCTATCGTTAATAAGGAAATACAATTAACGGATGCTATTGCCGACTTAATTTTACAAGAAAAAGTAAATGCTCTACAATTTAAGGGCATCCATTATGACTGTGGTTCAAAAATAGGTTATTTAAAAGCAATTATTGCTTACGGGATAAAAAATCCTGCGCTGCAAAAAGATTTATTAGCATTCCTTCAAGACAGTTCTCGTTAAATGATTTACTCCATCACGTCTGACATCCATTCTTCCATTTTTCATGCATATGATATCCGTGGCATTGTGGGTGAACATTTATCGGCAAATATTGTTTACACATTGGGCTTAACGTTAGGCACAGAAATTCAAAAATTAAACGAAACACATATGGTTGTAGCACGTGATGGGCGCTTATCGAGTCCTGAATTATGCGAAGCTTTGAGCGCAGGCTTACTCGCTTCCGGGTGTCATGTTGTCGATATTGGTTTAGTTGCAACGCCGGTATTGTATTTTGCTACGCACAATTTACCGTATCACTCAGGCGTGATGTTAACAGGAAGTCATAATGCTGCCAATTACAATGGTTTAAAGATTGTACTTGCTGGTGAGACGTTAGCAGGGGATGCTATCCAAAAAATATATCAGCTTAGTCTTAAACAAGATTTTATTTATGGACAAGGCAAATATGAAATATTCAATATCATTCCAAATTATTTAGCGGCAATTAAAAAAAATGTTCTGTTAAAAAGACCGTTGAAAATAGTGGTTGATTGCGGTAGCGGCGCTACAAGCCATATTGCCCCCCAACTTTTCCGTCTGCTGGGGTGTGACGTGGTGGAATTATTCTGTCAATTAGATGGGCATTTCCCGCACCATCATCCTGATCCGAGCATGCCTGAAAACATGAAAGATTTAATAAACAGAGTAACGTTAGAAAAAGCTGATCTCGGTTTAGCCTTCGATGGGGATGGAGATCGCCTAGGCGTGGTGAGTAACAGTGGGGAAATCATTTGGCCGGATCGATTACTTATGCTTTTCGCGCGCGATGTGATCAGTCGCCATCCTCATGGGCTTATTATCTTTGATGTTAAATGTTCAAACCTTTTGGCAAAGGTTATCAAAGCAGATGGTGCTGAGCCCCTTATGTGGAAAACAGGTCACTCTTACATTAAAGCGAAATTACGTGAAACAGGCGCAATCTTAGCAGGAGAAATGAGCGGACATTTTTTCTTTAAAGAGAATTGGTACGGTTTTGATGATGGTATGTATGCTGGGGCGCGTTTCCTTCAAATTATTGCAAGGCATGGAAAATCTGTCGATGAGATATTTAAAACTTTTCCAAATGGTATTAACACGCCTGAAATTCGTCTGCCTATTGATAATTATTATAAATTTGAATTGATGAAAATGTTAAAATTAAAAGCTAAATTTGAAAATGCGCACCTGAATTTTATTGATGGAATCCGGGTCGAGTTTATTGATGGTTGGGGTTTGGTTCGGCCTTCCAATACTTCGCCTTTTTTAATCTTCAGATTTGAAGCAAACAATAGAGAAAATTTGGCACGGATTCAACAATTATTTCGAGAACAATTATTAGCTGTTGATAAAAATTTACAGTTACCGTTTTAAATTGATCCATCTCGTGCTCATCAAGAGACTCAGATAAACTTAGGAGAATGACATGGAAAAAGTAAATTTACATAACAAATTCAAACAATTTTCCGATCATTGGTCGCCCAAAATTGTGGGTGAGTTGAACGAAAATTATATTAAGTTAGCTAAATTCAAAGGTGAATTTGTTTGGCACCAACATGAGCATGAAGATGAACTCTTTTATATTGTAAAAGGATCGTTGTTATTACGCTTTCGGGATCAAGATGTGCAACTAGAAGAAGGTGAATTTATAATTGTACCAAAGGGGATTGAACATTTACCCATTGCTGCAGAGGAAGTTCATGTTTTATTGGTTGAACCCAAAACTACATTAAATACAGGTAATGTAGACAATGATTTAACGAAACAAACATTAGAAAAATTGTAAACTTCAGTTAGTTTTACTCCTGTCACATTTGATTGTTTTGTTCACATGATATTTTATTTTAAAAAAATAGGTTGCGCATGAAGAACCGATATAATTTAGCTTTAATTCCCCTTTCGAAAAGTTTTGCCGTGACATCCTTAGCGCAACAAATGTCGTCTCTTGCACATGAATATTTGCCTGGTGAACGTTCATTACCCCATGTTACTTTGTACCACTTTGAAGCTGAGGAAAATAATATTGCGACCATTTGGAAACAAATTATCGATCAGTGTGATAGCACTTCAATCGTGTTGAAATTTAATAAAATAAGCTATAAATGTGACGATACGATTTGCTGGATCGCTTTATTACCTGAGCAAGGAGAGGCTCTACGAAAAATGCATGACCTTATCGCCAATGTCCTAAGCATGCCCATTAAAAAATATTATGATCCGCACATGACTTTGCTTAATACGACTGATAAAGATTATGTAAACAAGTCTAACGCATTAATAACTCCTTATCTTCCAATCCTCGATACATTCATTTTATCCCTCGGAAGTTCCGATGAAATAGGTCAGTTTATGGAAGTTATATATTGTTAAATATTTAAAATAATTTTCGCAGCAATAAGAGCATCACTTATGATGAAGCACGGGCCCTGCAACCCTTTCGATTCTTTCCTGATTTTTACCGGTTATAATTCTTTATGGTGCAGGGATAGTCATGCGTATTACGGAATCGAAAAGATATTTTTATTTGGTTTCATTATTTAATTTTGCCATTATTTTTCTACCCACAAAACGCGGTGTTAGCTTCATTAACAAAACAGACAATTTATTAAAAATGCCAGTAATAATAACAGATTTGTTTTTTTCTAAATCATCATATGCAATCTCTGCCACTTGGCTTGCCGTCATCCCAGGAAACATTCCTTTTACTAAAACAGAATTTTTCATGCCTGCTCGAGACTGAAAGGAAGTGCGAGTGAGTCCAGGGCAAAGTGTGGAAACAACAATACCGTCATTTTTATATTCTTCATATAAGCCTTCTGATAAAGATAAAACAAAAGCTTTACTGGCGTAATATAATGACATGTAAGGGCCGGGCGTATAAGCTGCGGTAGAAGCTACATTTAAAATTTTGCCACTTTTTTTGGCTTGCATGAAAGTTAAAATTTGATAAGTGAGATCAGTAAGTGCTGTGATATTAAGTGCAATCATTTCATTGACATCTTGATAGCTTATTTCAGTGAATTTCTTCGCTATGCCAAAACCTGCATTATTAATTAAAATATCAAGCTGGGGAAGTTCCGCTTTAAACGTTGACAAAATTGTCGACACGGCAGAAACTTCGCTTAAATCCAATGAGAGAATTTTTGCTTCACATTGATATTTTTCTTTGAGTTCACTTTGCAACACTTGTAATTCGTTTAAATTACGAGCGATGAGAATTAGCGAATAATGATGTCTTGCAAAAACTATCGCGAGCTCCCGACCAATACCTTTTGATGCTCCGGTTATCAAAACTAATTTACTCATTCTTCACCTTATTAATAAATTAAATAACTACAACAAATGCTAGCCCATCGAAATACGCTCATCTCATTTACCTAGCTCTAAATCCTGGATTGTTTTGCTTAGCTTACAAGACAAACTAAATGAATCTAAAGGTTAGCATTATAAAGTGTTAACACGCTATAGCCTAAGCCGAGACTGAAGCGATAGTAAAGTTTCCCCCAACCCTATGAACTTGCGTTTTTGAAAATTATTTCTTAAAACGTTAAGTATAAGATTAAAGCATTATATGTGGGCTTTCCTGGAATTAAGCTGAGAAATTTGATGCAACCCATTATTCTTAAACCGTCATGGAAAGCTTAGTGGAAGGGATGCAGATCGAAAATTGAACGGACATTTTTATCATAACCTCTCATTCACTTTACAATACCCATTCCGTAAGTTGATCGTTATAATGCGTGATCTGATGAGGTTATGCATGAAAATGATTTGTCCTTGTGGTTCGATGAAAAATTATGAAGAATGTTGTGGACCCTTCCTTTGTGGCTCTAGCAAGCCGTCTACACCTAAAGCACTTATGCGCTCACGTTATACAGCTTATACGCAAAGTAATATTGACTACATTGCTCGCACCATGAAAGCACCTGCAAACAACAACTTCAACGTCGAGGAAGCAAAAGCTTGGGCCAAAAAATTAACATGGGAATCTTTAACTATCCTAGACTCAGGAAGTCACTTGGACTACGGGTTTGTTGAGTTTATTGCTTCCTATCTAGAGAATGGTCAACTCCAAAGCATTCATGAAAAGAGCGAATTCCGGCGTGAACAGGGCGTATGGTTTTATACACAAGGCAAACAGGTCAGAGATACTAAAATAAATACCAAAACCCGGTCCCAAGGACGCAACGAATTGTGCGCTTGCGGTAGCAATAAAAAATATAAAAAATGTTGTTTTTAACTTACCTCATCTTAGGTTATTCAATATCTTAAAATCTCAATAATTTCTTCGAGCATACCACCCTCTTTTTTAACTTGTTGAATCAACATCCGATTATTTTAATTTTTTGCATAAGAATTTAAAGGTATTTTTAGGCTTATAATTTAGTTATGCATTTAACGAAGTAGAGGAATTCTAATGGGCAACGGCAGAGACAGACCACGGCAAAAAAATTTTCTTAATGATGATGAGAATAACAATAATCTTAATGAAGATATAAACGATATTCGAGATGATAATAATGACGAAGAAAATAATGAAGAAAATATAAGTGCTTCCCGGCGAAATGACGACGAAAACAATGAGGATGATAACAATAACAATGTTAGAGAAGATCGAAGCGATGATGAAAATAGTAAATACATAGCTAATCCTGATCATGCTGATCGTGTGCCCCAAGACAAGCCATCTATGTCTTTAAATTCGCGTCCCAAACGCAATAGGGATGACGATGATAATAATAGTCCCACACGCAATAGGGAAGACGATGATAATAATAATAGTCAACCCAAGGCTAAAAAAAATAATTCCAGTGGTAGCTTTAGGCAATTCCAAAGTGGAGCAAGCACTTCTAAAAACAACAACAACAACAACAACAACAACAACAACAACAACAACAACAACAACAACATCAACAACAACAACAACAACAACAACAACAACAACAACAACAACAAGGATGACGATGATAATAATAATGACAACAATAATCATGCATCAAAAAACTATCCTGGCAAAAAACCTAGTTAAACTGTATTACCTAGGGATGAAAATTTATTTTTAAAAAAATTTTTCACTGATTCGATAATTATAAAGAATCCGATAGTGTTTATTTTAAAAAAGTGCCAATTACTTAATATTTGGAGGCTGTCGTGCCTCGCCTATTTCTATATTATTGAAAAAACGAATAATTTTTCCCAACCATTCTGCTTTAATTTTGGATTATTCTTTTCTAGAGAAACTATACTAAAACAGGGCGCGGAGATTCTTATAAATGACGATCAAAGTGTTAGCGATAGGCTATTTAACACAGATTAAGCTTTTACCAGAGGTTCAACATGAACCCCTTGCAAGCATTATAGCCCTATTAGAAGGAAATATTACCCAATCTGACGACATCAAAAGTCTGACGACAGCTTTTCAAGCAGCAAATCAACGCATCCAAGATTTAAAAAATCCTACGCAAGAAAATGTGCTAACTCAATCATGGTGTCAGGCATTTTTAAATGTCGCCCCAACATTTGAAAATATATTTGGTAATAATAATACTCCATTTTTAAGTGCAACTGACCTCAATCATTCACTCACAAAATTAGCTGATGTTTTAATTGAAGAACCAGGCTACGACTCTATAACCAAAATTATCGCCGAGCAAATTTTATCCCGCATAAAATTAATTGTAAAACACGATCCAGAATTAGCGATGACGCTACACGAAACAGCAAGCATGCATGGGTTATTTTCTCGCACCAAACAAATTGATAATAATTCGATGGTGAGGGGCTCAGGTTATACTTTACTAAAAGAAAATAAACCTGCATTGAGCATTCCCGATATTAATAATAATAAAAAGCAGCAATTTGTGTTATGGGATAGCGATGGTCCACTTAATAATATTTATCTTTTAATGAAGTCATCCGAACAAAAACCATTATCCGGCTTTTTTTATAATACAACTCCTTCTGTCACGACAGGTTTGTATATCAATAACATTGAATTGGTTAAAGCAACTCTGCAAATATTACATCAAAATAACGTCCCTTCATTGCTTGCTTCTCAACGGATTACCTATGGCTATGGGAAAGAAAAAATCATCGAAGCTATAGACAATATTTTGGAGGATAAAACTATAGCGGTGCATGAAGCTTGGGATCAAATGCTAAAACACGAATTGATTGTTCAAACTGAGGATGTCTCACCCAAAGAAGTAGTCGAGTTATTAAATTCAATTGCTGCAAATCCGCAACGCATTCCTTTGACTGAAAATGAAAAAATCTTATTACGTCATACCAAAGACTTATTAACAACCGCGCTCGTTGATGAAAAACTATTACGTACTGAAATGTTTAAGGGTTATGATGCAGCCTTTGGAGAACACCGACCCTTTTTAAAACAAACAGATGCTGAAATAATGGGAAAAAATATTGCCTACAGCGGCCAAGAGACGGGCAACACTAAATGGGGTTTCATTGTAGCCGCCAAAAGTACTTTACCCGATTATGAGAAACTAGAAGGTATTTTAGTTGACGATAATATTAGTTATAAAACAAAAGAAAAGAATTTTCAGCAAGGGAATTTTGTCCATGCACCTCGTGATAAAGAGGATATTACCGATAACTTATATTTAACAGAAGTCCTCCTAAAAACAGTTTCTTTAAAAACGCTTATTCAAGATGTGAAGCTTTATCCAGAACTTGCCTTACTTCTTGTTCTAGCGCATGGGAATTCCTTAGCGCAAATCAAAGAAATTGAACTCAATCGTGGCCCTGAGGAATTAACTAAGATGGTGAGGGATTTTATCAAAAGCATTCCTGCCTTCCTGGAAAATTTTTTGAATCTGTATCCAGAAGGCAACTATACCTTTTTATCAAAATCCCCTATCATGGCAAGCTATCTACAATTAACCGTATTATCAGCCTATGGAAAACAATTGTCTGATTCAAAGCAATTAAATATTCAATCGAAACGGTCTTTTTTTCAAACCAAAGCCCTCGGTTTTATTAGCTCTAGCTCCCATATTATTTTTATAGAAGGATTAGTTAACAGCTTAAAAATAGATAAACCTGACGATCGCTTTAAATTTTTATGTCAAGAAAATGATAATGCAAATAAATATGAAAAGACTTCAAGCTGGTCAACCATCATTACTGCGGCTCAAAATCGTGCCCTTCAAATTGCCCAATTGCAATCTCCCCTTTCAAATTCCGACGACACGCGCATAAAAAATATTTTATCGATTACTGCTGATAGATGGGCAGTATTTAATTATAGTAAAACAAATCCATTAGAAAGATATAAAGCCCTAAAAAAATCAGGGGCAGTTCAAGTTCAGGAAGCCAAACCTCTTTTGAAACCCTAGGTTAAGGATATTTCACTATTCATTGCTTGTATCAGATTGAGCAGGTTTATCTGTCGATGCAACTGATTGATCGCCCTTAACCTCAACAGGTTTGACTTCTGTCTCGCTTTCACCGTCTTCCTTGACCTTAGGTTTATTTTTGTCGCGAATATCTGTTACATACCACCCGCCACCTTTCAACTGGAAAGAGGTTGAAGAAATTAATTTGCTTAATGCAGGTTTATTGCATTGAGGACAAATTGATAAAGGTTGTTCGCTCATATTTTGGAAAGCTTCAAGCATGTGGCTGCATTGGGAACATTGATATTCATAAATAGGCATAACGATTAAACACCTGTTGTTAAATTTTAATGATTAACCCTTTGTGCCTTAGCTTCTTTATTTTTATCTAAGGCTACGGATTTTGTAAGAATCGCTAATAAAACTTGAGCTGCCGCTAACGAACTTCCTTTTACATCCGAAGTTTGCAATTGGTCATCCGTACCATCGTCATTTAAAATATTACTAATTCCTCGTACTGCAAGAACGCGCGCATTCACAAGCCAAGCAGTTTGGTAGAATGCAGAGGTTTCCATATCGATGCAATAGGGATTTAAGGGTTTTATTTTAGCAAAAAGGGATAGAGGAGCAGGAAATGCATTTGAACTGACCAAAGGTCCCCGATGAATTGTTATATTTTCAATCTTTAATTCCTGACTAAGCTCTAAAAGCTCTGCATCTGCGGGATAAAAAATAGGGAAATTTTGATTTTTGATGGGATGAAACACACAATTTGCAAAAGGGGTTTCTTTTGCTAATTCCAAAGTATGCTGAATTTCTGCTTCAAAAGCTTCCGTCACGATAACGACGTCATTTAGTTGCAAACCTTGTTTAATTCCTCCAGCAGTGCCGGCAATAAGAAAATAACGCGGATGAAAATAACAATGAAGAAATGTAAAAACGCTGGCGGCAAAGGCGGTCCCAATACCCGTATGGACGATTAATATACGAGCGTCGTAATACGATACTATTTTAAATTCAAAAGCTTCGATGGTCATGGTTTTCGAAGGAAAGGAGGAAAATGCTTCAAGGAAAAAAGCGAGCTCCTCAGGCATGGCAGAAATAATGGCATAATCGACCTGGGTTAAGGGGTGAATATCCATGATTTTCCTATTAGTCTTTAGGACCGTATTGAGGTGGTTAACTTAACACAGGTTGGAAGTTATCAAGCACAATCTATTTGCCACGCTGTCATGCCGCCGTCTAATGATTTCACGGACTTAAACCCGCTAGCGCGAAGGATATTCAGCGCCACCATGCTTTTACCTCCCACTGTACAGTAAGTAACCACAGGAAGTTCGGGATTCAATTCCTTCAAACGGACCAATAGTTCTTCTAAAGGAATATGCAAACCCCCAATGTTGTAGGCAAGGTGTTTATCTAATGTCCTCACATCAACCAATTGAATATTATTATTTTTTTTCAATGCATCTTTTAATTCTTTTGGTGTAATCAGCAAATCTTGCATGTAATCCTCATTTTTTTAAAGTTTAAAGGACAGGCTTCGCGAAACGTCATCATACGGCTACTAAGTCGTCTTGATCAAGATTGCGCTCAATGGAATTTAAATAAACGCCCGTTTGGATTGACACTTTCTCTTATCACATTACTATGAAGCCCATTAGAATCCTCTAACGGCGACAAAATAACCTCCCTCTTCATTAAGGAAAAAAATTCGATGTGGTTTTTTACTCAACATTTTCGTCAAACCAAATTGCGATGGCTTATCGTGATGGCAAGTTGTTTTTTTGCCATGCCGCCTCTTCATGCGGACCCCTCGCCAACACCCACGCATCGTATTACTTCTCAAGAAATCACCACGATTGCAAAAATGTCGCACTTAAAATTTAATGTCACACCAGAAGTTGTAGCTGAAATAAATTTTATTCGTAGTCATCAAGACGCGCGTTTGCAAATGCTTGCATCCCTTCAACGGATGCAAAATTATAAACCGTATATTCAAAAGCAATTACGACGCAATGCTATGCCCAGTTATTTATTAGCCTTACCACTCATTCAGTCCGGATACCGTCCGCTTGATGAATCCATCCATCCTTTCCATGCGGCTGGTATTTGGCAATTCTCACCCAGCATGTCAAAAGAATGTGGTTTAATAATTAATGCGAAATTAGATGAACGTTTGAATACAGCGCGTTCAACTGAAGCCGCCATTGTCTTATTAGGCTCATTGTATGAAAAATATCATGATTGGCGTTTAGCCATGTTCATTTACGAATTTGGCGATGAAGCAATTGATCGGCTCATTCAGCGTGTGCATTCGCATAATCCATGGACATTAGCACGATCCAAAAGTGCGCCTAAAGAAATGAAAAGATTTATGACAAAGTTGGATGCTGCAATTATTCTTATTAATAATCCAAAATTACTGGCTTATCACGAAAAGGCTCTTTAATTTAAAAAAACCTCAGCATACCTAAGTACGCTGAGGTTTATAATTTTTACTTAATCATTAAATCATATTGAACGCCCTTTGACATTTTGGCGCCACAATTTGAGTAAAGAAAATAAGTAAATTTACCATTGGTGCCGGGTAAGGATGCATCAACGAACTTCTTAGCAGCGCCTTTCCACATGACTCTATTCAGCCAATCATTCACTTGATAATTACTAATTGGATCTGAATTAACCGGGGCATCCCAGGTTAACGTGGCTTGTTTTTTATTTGCAGTGATTGTTGCCTTAATGTTAGCAGGTGGCAAGCAAGTTCCTACGGGCGGGGTTACACCACCAACCGAATAAGCTTTAATACTCTGCACATACATTGTAGCTGTCTGCATATGCGCATTAGGTGCACCCGAATACGGACCACCGACTGCTAAAGCTGCGATTAAGTAAAAACCACCGTTTGGATCACTAAAACCACGTGCCATAGCCGCAGGGCCATCACCCGGTAAAGTTTCAGTACGTATGGGTCCCCATTGTTTTTTATTGTCAAAATAACCCGTCATGATAACACCACCACGGTTGCTTTGTGGATCAGGTTGCCATTCAAAACCCCACGTGTGAAATGTTTCATAAAGAGGACCTGACGTTACGGCAAAAGGCAAATGCATACCGATGCCTTTGCAATCATTACCGCCACAACGCGGATCATTGCCATTAAAATGCAGGGCTGCCGTGCCGACATTAATACCTTCTGATTTCTTGTAGGCTTCAAAAATATCGATTTCACCATTGCTGGGCCAAGGTGTATCTTTCGTTGGCAGCAACCAAACAGACGGCCATAAACCGCGCGTGTAAGATTGAGGCGCTTTATTATTTTGACATAATCCATCATCACTGGTGTCGCATTTAGGTAACTTCACGCGTGCTTCGAAATAACCGTGTTTAATATCATTCGTTGTATAGGGAACACTTTTGGTTGGCGCATTGTAAGGAGGTTTATCTAAATTAACACGCGTCATAATTTCACCGGACTTAAAGAACCCTGCATTGATACGCTTGGCAGTTAGCTTTAATTGTCCTGGCGCGTTGACACCATCTGTATAAGGCGTAACTAATGTTGCATCAAATACACCAATCTCACCTGATTTACGATGGTCGTAATTAGTGGGTGCATAATAACGTAAGCCATTGGGCGCGCGATCGTTAAGAATGTCTTTGGCAACGGTACAATTGAGTTGATTATTGAAAGGACAAGGCGCAGCGGATAAAGGTCCGCTGCTCAGGATGCTTAAAAGCAATGCTGTAGCTGCAGTATATGATGTTTTCATAAAATCGTTCCTTCGATACTAATGAGACATATCAATGTACTGCTTCGTGGGATTGATATCAATGTTTCCGCTAATCTCTGGATTACCTATTTATAACTTACTGATTAATTGTAGTTAATTGAAAAGTTAGGAAGTAATTTATAATAAAGAAAAGCATTGAAGGAATCGCACATGATTATTGCTGCCTTTCTCTGGAACACGCAAGCCTACTCAATAAGCACTCTGTTGATAGACCAAAACTTTAATGTTATTTCTGCACCCAACCTCGTTAAACTCAACAAAAATGATTTCACGCTTTTTAAGGAAGAAGCAAAAACTGCCATTGAAACGTTTTTTAAAAAAATTAATCATTATTACTTTGGACAGGGTAAAGTCAAAATTGAGCGACGCATTGTATTAAATCCAGCGCCCGATTTTATTGATGCACTACGCTATCAACCTACTCCTGCAACTCAGTTAGTCCATAAAGTATTTTTGCGAAACTTTCGTCTTAGTAAAGAAAAGATTGAAATTGTTTTGGAGCCACAGTTACAAAAAAAATTATCAGGAAAAACACTTACCGCTTTCAGAGCAGATTTATTAAAATTGAATTTGATTGAGCAAGGAAGAAATGAAGCCTATCAATGTCATCTTTGGACGGTAGCATTACATGCTACCCCGTCAAATTATAAAAGCAAAATTGCCCGATTAAAACGGAGTCGACGCCAATCAGTCAATGACCCAGCAAAGAGAAAAAAATGTGTCGCTTAATTTATCGCTTACAATTAAAAGCATGCTGCCTTATATAAGAAATGTAAGGATGGGACGCATTACGCCAGAATAAATCCTTAGGATCACGATCATCTTTAATAAACTGTAACAATTCCTTAGTGCGAGAAAAGCGACCTGCACAGACACTTTCTTGCAAAAGTAATTCTGCAGCTTTATTCTGGATAGTTTTAATCGAATCCATATTGCTAAACTGATGAAGTGCATCAACTTTTAACTTTTTTTCAACTAATTTATGCCGCCAAAGAAATGGAAAACATTGATGCATATATTGATGACGCTCTCCTTCAAGAGTCTTTTTTAATTCATTAATGACATCTGACCATTCCTTTACTCTTGCTTGATTAAGATCATCGTGGACGTATTTATTTGCGTAAATTTTGTTTTCGGGATCCGTATACCGATGAACGATTTCCGTATAAAGTTGCTCCGCCGTATCTTTCATATGGTTAAAAACATTTTCAACTGAAGTGACCAATTCATCGAGCGTGTAATTGCGCGTATGCACGTCATGATTTTGACAATATTGATTAAAGTAAGTTTTAACTAAGCGTTGATGACGATTTAAATCGCCATTCGTTTGAAATAAAGGTAACGATGCCTCGTGGATCGATTCATCCGCCCAAAGATTGTGCGGAGGCAATTTTTCAATGGCTTGATACCTACGAAGAATTTGATGCATCCAGTCATTTTTTTTGGATGGCTTTGCCTGGCGCTGATAGTCGAGCTGCAGCTTCATACAATTTGCAATAGCAAGCCTTGCATTTTGCATCTCTTTTATTTTGTTATGGATACTGAGCTTTATTTCTTCTGCAAGTTCAGTCTCATCCAATTTCCAATTTTCTAAAAAACGAAGCGTATCATTAACGACATGGGCCACTGCACTTAATTCATAAGAGGTGAAACGCAAAAATTTCCCATATGATTTAACATCATCAATTAGCTTTGCTAAACATTCTTTCCTTATAGCTAACTCAAAAGTAGTTAATTTATGCAAGCCTTCACAATTATTGAGAAAGTTATCATATTGATCTGGGTCACTAAGCTTGTCAGCAAGCCCTTGACGGCAAACCATATCCTTTATTTTTCCTTGGATATAATTGTTAAACGGAATACTTTTATCATGAGAATTATTTTTTTGAAATTTTTCTTGGATTTCTATTAAAGAATCTATTCGAAACCCATCAATATTGTTAATGATACAAAAAATACCATTAATAAAGTCAATTGTTTTGTTTTCCGAAGGATTGTCGAGGGGCGCAAAAATGGGAGCACGTATATTCATGGGATGCACTCTAAATAGTTAAATTTTTATAATTGTTATCCTTAACTGCCAGAGGCTGTAAAAAAATTGGGTGTGTTAATAAATAGGAGTCAGACTGCGTTTTTGATATTATATTAAATCATAATTTACACTATCCACTGGAAATTGTAAAATTTGCCGATAATCTTATTAATGGGATTATTTCTTTTGGCCTCCTCCGTGTTGGGTCAAAAAGTTCAAACCACTGATACCATTGTCATGGTCTCGCCCGATTTTTTTCAATATAATCATGAAACTGCAGAATCGAATGTTTTCGCACATCCATTTCCTCTGGCGGAGGTGACCCAAATTGCGCGGGTGGAGTTTAATCAAGCTGTTGCGCAATTAAAAAAAGCGGGTCTACGCGTCTTTGTTTTGCCTAGCCCACCAACCTTTACACCTGATGCGGTTTTTCCTAACAATTGGTTTACCACACATACTGTGGGCCCTCATCAATCCCTGCTTGTCCTCTATCCTATGTTCACCCCAAATCGTCGCGAAGAACGGCAACTGGGCTCCCTTTCTAAGCTCTTAAACAAGGCCGGCGTTAGGATAGAAAGGATTGTTGATTTGACGGCTTATGAAAAAACCAATCAAGCCTTGGAAGGCACAGGTTCGATGGTATTTGATCGCATTAATCAGGTTGCTTATGCTGCAATATCTTCAAGAACCAGCGCGCGTATTTTAAAAGATTTTTCTAAAAAGACTGGATTTAAAATTATTTCATTCATGAGCATTGCAGATGGACAGCCTATTTATCACACTAATGTAATGATGAGCATTGGTAAGCGGTTTGTCATTATTACTGCTGAAACTATTTCTAACGCAAATGAACGAAAGCGTGTTCTTAACCATCTTCAACAATCAGGGCGCACAGTGATTATTATTTCCACTTCACAAATGAAAGCAATGGCGGGAAATATTATTGAATTAAAAAATAAAGCCGGAGAATCTCTGATCGTGATGTCCAAAAGTGCTTTTCAAACTTTTACAGACCATCAACGTGATCTTTTACAAGCATTTGGCAAACTAATTGTTCTTGAACTTGATGTGATTGAAAAAATTGGGGGCGGCAGTGCTCGCTGTATGATTGCAGAAATTTTTAGTTAAACTTTAACTTTACTGATTCTTTAAAAAAGGGTTGATGGCTGCCGTCATAATCGTTGAGTCAGTATTTGTAATATAAGCTCCCCGTTTGGGGGCTAAGCGTAAATCATTCTCAAGTTGACACAAAAATTTCTGTTCTGATGCTGAATAAAACTTCACGTTAACAGTTAATAAGTTAAGAAGTTGGATGTAAATCGAATTAATTTTACTAATAGAAATATTATTAAAATCAACCTGCACTATTTTATTAAGTGACTTAATTAATGTTTTGTATGCTGTACTGGGATTATCATTGACAGGATTGTTATTATTGTTGCTGCTGAAAATTCTAACTCTTTCCATCGAGTTGCGAAGATTGGAAAATGAATCACCCTTAATCTTTTCGAATGCATCCTCAATAAGCTCTTTAAATTCAGGCAAGTAAGCTTTAATATTAATAATATTAAAGTCCTTTTCTAGTAATTTACACGTCTGAATCATTCGATTTGATAATTTTCTAGGAATGGATTCAAGATCTGTAATGGTGCAATGATAAATTTGTGAGTTTTTTTCATCTATCCTCGAACTAATCCAATCTTGGTGTAACGCTAAAAATTTAATAAAGGGATTTTCAGTCGGCCCTTTGGTTTTTAGTTTGAAAGTCCCTTTAAAACCTAGCGTTTCTTCATCACGCATCCATTTGCCTTGAGCCCAATCTGTAAAAAGTTGCATAACAGAATACAGGGCTGTTTCACCTTCATATATTCTTCTAGCATTGGAATCAACACTTCGTGGAGCAGCCATTTTCTATGCCTCGTTTCATTCGTTATCTTCTTGAATTTGTAAAAATATCCAAGCGGTCTTGCCGGATTTTTAACTATTATAATGAATTATTATTAAACTATGCTTAAAGTCACAACGTGAATGACATGCCCTACATGAAGGAAATCTTAAATGAATGTGGAGTGAAACGATTAGTTTATATTTTTAGACAAGAGTTTTAAATTTCGCGGGTTAATATCCAATGAACAAGGTTTAACTTGCTCATTGGAAGAGAAAATTATGACTGAAGTTCCGCACCGATAATATAAACAGGTGTTGTTACAACAAAAGTTCCGCCGTTCTTTTTTTGAAACGTTGCTTCCGCGAAACTTGCTTGAAAACCTTCTTTAGGTGGAATAATTTCAAGGCTAAACTTACACCCTGACAAATTACATTTCCCTTTCACTTCTTTGCTTGTATAAGTTACCTGAGAGGCCAACCGGAAGTCCCGACGTTTAGGATTAACTGCTTGCCAAAGTTTCATAACGATTGGCTTTGCATCTGTAGTTACACTTTGCAATTTATTATCTTTTCCCACTTCCCAATCAAGACGCGGGCGTTTGATTTCATCTAAAAACATTTGGTAATAAGAAAGCAAATTTTCGAATAAAATTGTTTGGTCAATACGATGACTTTGATTAGGCACAATGCGGATTGTTTTTTCACCAGGTAACAAATGTAAGTA
Source organism: Gammaproteobacteria bacterium (assembly GCA_013816845.1). Lineage (NCBI taxonomy): Bacteria > Pseudomonadati > Pseudomonadota > Gammaproteobacteria > Gammaproteobacteria bacterium. The sequence goes on along the minus strand of JACDDU010000003.1, from coordinate 314,889 downwards.
AGTGTTGAGCGAATCCGGTACAAAAAAATCATCACCGGCTGAGTTGATAATATATTTTGGAATACTAAGCCGCTCTCGATAACGTGCGCATTGTTCACAATTCAGATAGGCAATGGGATCTTGAATTTTCATGAGTTTAGTAAAAGCAGGCGTGTGACGCATTTCAGGAATATGTTCTACTAAATAATCATAAAATGCTTCAGGCCAGCTTTGATCATAACTTTCATAAATATGATCTAAATTAACTTGAGTATTTAAAATATCAATTACTATAGGAACGATCGCATTAACACGGGAATCAACTAAAGCGGTGAGCCAAGTTGTCCAACCGCGTTTTGAAGCACCCGACATCATGAAATGATTGATAATAACTTTTTCTTGTTTGGCAATGGCTTGCACGGCATCCATCGCTTTCACGACTGCTTTTACCATGGGTAAATGCAAAGGCCAATTGAGATTCATTTCAGGGTTTTCTAAAAACCGACGCCAAGTGTAGGCGATAATGGCATCTTCGCGACGCGGTACGTTATCTTGAAATCGCAAATACTGATTAGGGATATCTTGCAGCTCTACAACAAGCGTATGAGTTTGTGCAGCAACAAGCACAAATCCTTGAGGGGTTGCGAAAAATTTATGCGGTTCATTTTCAGGATAACGTGTCCCCCCATTAACAAAAAATAAAGATTGGCTGCTTTTGATTTCATCAGGCCAATATAAAGTAAGTTTATGTTGCCACGTAGCGTGACTTACTTGATTTTGTTTTTGAGGCCACGTGAGCGACGTGAATTGATACGTGATAATACTGACTTTATTTTCAACATCGTATTGTTTACTTTCGAAAAGAAATTGCCCGCCCTCTTTTTCTGGCTCTTTGACATAGTTTGCTAATACATTTTCCCAGGCGATCGGGGTTGAGATTTCAGCATGGGCTAGATTAGTTAATAGCATTAGCATCCCCAAAAGGGAGATAATTTTTACCAAATAGGACTTCATGATTTTTCATCTTATTATTATTAGTTAAAGGGGCGAATTGCGAACAAAGTATTGGCTAATCAAGGGGAAAAATCAATCTAGGCGGATCAGTGAGCCTAAAAGATTGATTTATTGAGATATTTTATTTAGTAGGGTTCACACCGACTAGGGTTAATGCGTAGGTAACGCGGAGAGATCGGAAAACTTAAACATCTGCTTTCTCCCCCATTGCTTTCGCCCACCTAGCTAACAACTCGCGTGCAGAACCGCCGCGGCTTAGAAAGGCATTTTGTCCAGCCCAAAGCGACATGAACTCTAAATTATCTTGTTGCTTAGCTGCTTCACGCATAGGACGCGTTAAGGCGTTTTGTATGGGATAGTCAAGTATTAATTCCCGGTGCGTTTCCATTTGAGTAATAAAATAATTATTCAAACCCCTTGCAAGTCTTCCCGAAAAAGCACGGGTTAAAATGGTTTCATCTTGGACTAAACTTAAAAGTTTCTTTTTAAAAAGTGGATGCGTGTCTGCTTCCTCAGTAGTGAGAAATGCTGTCCCCATCTGCACACCCGATGCACCAAGATTGAGTGCATGCCTGATATGATCTGCATTCATCATACCGCCCGCAGCGATAATCGGAATATCGACCGCAGCAATGATATCGACCAACAAAGTTTTGAGCGGAATCAAGCTCTCCATAGGATCGGTTAGGAAGGTTCCGCGGTGGCCACCCGCTTCTTTTCCCTGCGCAACAATCATATCGATGCCTGAATTTGCTAAATGGACCGCTTCTAACACATTGGTTGCGGTGCCGATGGTCATAACACCGCGTTCCTTAAAAATTTTCAGCCAACGTTGATTGGGGATGCCAAAGGTAAAACTAAAGATGGGAACTTTCTCATCTAACAACGCTTGCATTTGCGCTTCAAAGGAAGGCTGATAAGGTTGATGGGGTGGTTGTAGCTGCATCTTTAAAGGTGCACTAATTGAATTAACCCACTGCACGGAATGATTCATTTTTACTGTACCAACCGCTTGGTAATGTGTAGGAACAAAAAGATTAACAGCAAAAGGCGCAGTGATCCGTTTTTTTAATAAATGAATACGTTGTTTAATTGTTTCAGGTGATAAGTAGCCAAGGCCAATCGAACCTAAACCACCGGATTCAGAAACAGTCGCCGCAAGTTCAACGGTATCGAAGCCAGCCATGGGTGCTTGAATAAGGGGAATGGGAATATTTAATTTTTTTGTTAGGGGGGTTTGTGGCCACATCCTTGTCTCTCCTTTACACTATTTCACTCCGAGAAAACGAATGTCTACTTCACACGCAAGGAGTTTATCATAGTGAACGATCCATTTTTTCGAAGGTTACACTCGCCCGCTTTACTTGCCGCTGCTAAAAAATTACCTGCTACGGGTACATTAGCCAAAACGCATAATGGCTTGATTTATCTTAATATCAACGACGACTTTGTGCATACGCTTTTTCCACTGATAACTAAGACGGAAGAGCCTATTAGCAAACCTGATTATTTCGGCAAAGGATTAATTGGTGCTCATATTAGTGTTATTTATCCGGATGAATTAAAACTTCATCATCTTGTCGAATTAAATCATACTTTTTCTTTTCAAGTCTGTGAATTATTTAAAGCTCCGCTTGGAACTAAAAATTATTATGCCTTGCGAGTTAATTCTAAGCCGCTGACTACATTTAGAAATAAATATGACCTGCCTAACTGGTTACTTTTCAAAGCAAAATGGGTTCCGTTTCATATCACCCTAGCTGTCTCACCATTAAGCTAATCATTTCAATAGCGAATTTATAAGCATCACATTACCCCTTCTTGTTTTAATTTTAGGCTAAAATAAGAACTATAAGGATAATTAAAAGGAGTGGTGCCATGAAGGTTAAACAGCATCGAATCGCTGTATTCACTTTTTGTTTAAGTCTTAGCATGATCCCTAATTTAGTTTCCGCTTCAGCCCTACCCAGTAATATTGACCCCCCCGGTGAAAAAGTAATTGTAGTGAGTCCCCGTGTTCATGCTTGGGGTGCTTATGATGCGGATGGACAATTGCTTAAATCAGGGTTAGCTTCAGCGGGAGCAAATTGGTGTAAAGACATAAACAGTCCTTGCCGAACTCATACTGGTAGTTATCGTATTGAAGCCTTAGGCGATGGAAAATGTATTTCACTCCGATTCCCTATTCCTCATGGCGGCGCGCCTATGCCTTATTGCATGTATTTCAATGGCAACCAAGCTTTGCATGGATCCTATAATGTCGTTGCTGGGAATATCAGCCATGGTTGCGTACGAATGCGGGTGAGTGATGCACGATGGATTCGTTATAACTTTGCTGAAGCTGGAACGCGTGTTGTCATTTTACCTTACTAATAAATGCTTTCCTTCTAAATAAATTAGGTCACTTATTTTAAAGTGACCTAATTTAAATTTTTCAGATCTACCAGCAAGCTTGGCGACGTGGATGCCAGTTACCATAACGCCAGTAACCGCCAACCCATCGGCAATTGCTACGATTCTTGTTGTAATAGCCGCGCTTGTAACCACGATTGTAATTGCCACTCCAACAAACTTTACGTGCTGGATGCCAATAACCATTTCGCCAGAAACCACTAACCCAACGGCATTGACCGTTGTAAGCTACCGTTACATTTTGAGTGGCAGTGGGTTTAACAGGTTGTGTAACCGTTTGTGCTTGAGAGACTGATGTCATTGCTAACATGGCGCAAATACATCCTATCGCGATAAGAAGCTTTCTCATAATGCCCTCCTAGTTTTATAAGCATCCTTTAATTACAATTACCATTATAACGCGTCTTTTCCGGGGAAAATTTTTACCCGGAAATCCAAAGAGTTAGTCAATATTGCTTAATAATTAATCTACTTTGAATTTACGTTGTGGCATACTTTCACCCTTTAATTGACTTGAATTATTACTTTTGATGAAAAAATTACCACGCAGCTTTTATAATCGTGATCCAGTAATCGTCGCTCAAGCCTTACTAGGCAAATATTTAATTCATCGTAAAAATGGGTGCGAATACATTGGCAAAATTGTTGAAGTCGAAGCTTATCTCGGCCCCCACGATTTAGCAGCCCATTCAGCTAAAGGCTTAACGAAACGGACCCGGGTTATGTTTGGTCCTCCTGGTTATGTATACGTATATTTAATTTATGGCATGTACCATTGTATGAATGTGGTAACAGAAGCTGAAGGTATAGCATCCGCTGTACTATTACGTGCACTTGAACCTATCAAGAATATTGAAAACAAAACCAAAGGTCCCGGATTACTATGCAAAGCCTTGACGATCGACCGCGGATTTAATGGGCATGATTTACTGAGTGATGATTTGTATATTGCTGAATACGCAGATGAGCCTGTTCTTAAAATTGTGAAACGTCCGCGGATCGGCGTTGATTATGCAGGTCATTGGGCGAAACGATTGTTACGTTTCTATATCAAAGACAATGCCTTTATTTCCAGAAAATAGATTTTTCTATCCTAAAGTAGGATGGGTATGCGCATTCGCATACCCAAAGAACTTCACGAGAACTCTTATTAAATCACGTAAAGGTAAGCCTATTCCCCCAAACACTCGAATTGCTTTGTTCGGTTGACAAGTTACCGTGGATGAAGCCTATCGTTAAAATTATCCCGCTCACCTTTACGCCGATAAAACTAATTCTGTCAGCGTATGTCTAACGTCTTCTACTTCAGGTTGCGTGAGACGCGGTCCAAATTTCGATACAACTTTTGACGCAGCATAATTAGCAAGATCAGCTGCGCTAAAATAATCGTGTCCGTGCGTAATGCCAAAGAGAAAAACGCCGGCAAATACATCACCGGCGCCGACCGTATCGACCACAGGCACTTTATAGCCAGAAATTTGCAAACCTTCATGGCCATCGAATACAAAAGCACCTTGTCCGCCCATCGTGATAACGAAAGTTTTCGCAAATGCTTTCAATCTTTCTTTTGCAATCGTTAAATTGTCTGCTGCTGTAAAGAGAAGGGCTTCACGTTCATTGCAAAATAAAACATCAACACCATTACCAATAATATCGCACAACCCTTTTTTAAAATAAGTCACCATATTAGGATCTGATAAACTGAGAGCGACTTTTATTTGATGAGCATTCGCAAATTCACGCGCTTTAATCGCGGCAAGGCAAGCATCCGGTTGCGCGACTAGATAGCCTTCTATGTAAAGGAATTCTGCTTGCGATAGAGCTTTTTCAGAAAGTTGATTTTCAGAAAATAGAGCGGTTGCACCTAAAAAAGTATTCATCGTTCGATCAGCATCAGGGGTTACCAGTACAATACATTTGCCCGTTACGCCTTCACGCTTGGTGTCCAACAAATTGGTTTGGATACCATGTGAAACCATGTCTTGATAAAAAAAATCACCTGCATCATCAGCACCAATTTTACATGAGTAAAATGTTTTACCACCCATTTGTTGCATGGTGTAAAGGGTATTCGCAGCTGAACCACCACATGCCTTCAAATGTTGTATGCCATGCAATTCATGCAGCAATTTATGATGTGTTGCTTCATCAATTAAAGTCATGACTCCTTTTTCAATATTGAGACGCTCTAACGTGTTTTCTTCTATTTCAATGTCAATATCAACTAAAGCATTTCCGATGCCATACACATGAAACTGTTTCATAAAACTTCCTGTTCATTATTAAAAGGATTTACTGATTGAAACGCAAATTTGAATCGTGCAGCAAGAATTCCTAGTGAAATGAATTGCACGAGCGTGATCGTTATTATTGCGTTGATTTGAATCGTTGCATCAAGGCTTGCGAAAAATCTGAAGTCGCTTTATTTTCAACGAGCCAATACTCACCCGTTACTTTCCATTGATTAGCGTTTTTTAGTATGCACACACGTAATGGTTTGCAGCTGGTAGGTTTACCATCATTTGAATGATTACAATTTAAAATAAATTGCGGAGAGGTAATAGCAAGTGCAGCGTGATGATAAGGATCGATTTGTGATGACCACCCAGCGCTTGCACTAGGATGCGCTATCGCACGATTGACTGTTATGGGTTCTTTGCCCGTATTTTGTAATAAATAAATTTCAGCCCATCCCTTTTTCTTACCTTTCAAAACATAGCTTGCGTGTTTTGGCAGTATTTTCCCACACACCAATTGACCGGTTTGACTGGCACAGCCATTCCAACTTACCAAGGCGAGTGTGGCAAAAATAAACGCTTTCATGGTTCTTATCATGTCAATTCCTTACCTACAAATAAAAAACAAACAATGGTATCATTGTTAACGCTACGATAATAATAAGAAATTTCATGCACATTATTTTTGACTTCGATGGGACACTTGCTGATAGCTTTGAATGCATGATCAAGCAGTTTGCAAAATTGTCTGTTGAATTGTCTTTAGGCGCATTCCAAGAAACGCAAGGGGTTCAACTCAAAGACTTTTCTTCGCGTGAATTGATCAAGCATTTCAATATTCCTTTATACAAAATACCAACGATCATTAAACGGATTCGCGCGCACATGCAGCACGAGATATTATCGATTCCGCCTTTCATGGGTATGCCTGAAGCGATTAAAAAGTTAAGTGCCTCAGGATTTTCTTTGGGTATATTGACTAGCAACTCGCGTGACAATGTCACCCGCTGGCTTGCCCATAATCAATTAGACACTTTATTTCAATTTGTTCGTGTTGAATCTAGTTTTTTTTCCAAAAAAAAAGGCTTAAAAAACATTTTAAAGCGTTATAACACTAGACCGGTTGATGCCATCTATATTGGAGATGAAACACGAGATATTGAAGCCGCCCTTGCCAATGAAATGCGGGTGCTAGCGGTGACTTGGGGATATGCCTCAGAATCCGTGCTGGCCCAATGCGGGCCTACCCGTATCATCCGTAATCCGAGCGAAATTTTACAGTATTTAAATGTCGTCGCAGGGGAGGCAGTAACGTCATGAAGAATACTGGTCCTTTAATTTACAAGCATTAATGCAACCTTAGCAAAAACCCCTTCCTCATAATCTCTTAAGGCCGTGCTGTTAATATTTTGACCATATTAAATAATTTTGGTCAATACTATGCGCCTGGCTACTTTTTTTATTTTGCTTTTTCAATGTTTCACCCTCTCCGCTTCACCTTTAGAAACGGTACAAATACGCATTAAAATCAATGGTAACTTTAAAGATAATCGCTATTTTCTATGCATACCTAATGTTGGCTGTCTCAGCATGAAAGCAGCTGCTGCGGGTAAAACTTATCCCATTTTTCACCCTATCGAAATTCGGGGATTATTTGTCACCAACATGCAAACCAAGCAAGTCCAAGCGCTTTCTACCCCGTTGTCGTGCAGGGTAAAAGCCGACCCTGGTCAGTCACTTATTATCACTGGCAACCTTAGCCAGGCCGGAACCAAAACGCAGGTCACGAGCCTTCGTTGCAACCTTTCAAGTTAATCAAAGGGTTAACTGCGTAAGGGTTTTCACTGCATTGCCGCTCCCTTCAATCAAGTTCAAGATGAGAGTAATAAGGAAAAATAATAAGCGGGGTAGTGGATATGGTTGCGACTAAACGTCATCTTTTAATGCTTAATACCCTATTAATGATTTTAACTTTCTCGACTGGCTATGCTGATATGAATGCGAATACCTCTATGCAAGGCAATATTCCCCCGGGGGCAGGTGGCGGTAGCGGCAGCATGTCGACCAATGGAACATCCATTTCTACCCTTCAAATGTCTGGAAGCGATACAAGCATCACAGCGACGTTACAAGCAAAATTAATTGAAGATTATCGCATGACCGGTTCCAATATTATGGTATCAACCGATAGCGGTGTAGTAACCTTAACAGGGACTGCAGCAACAAAAGCGCAAGCAGACATTGCCATTAAAATGGCAAAGAGTATGAATGGTGTGCAAGAAGTTGATTCAGAAATTACCGTTGGTTCACAAGGTTTATAACCTTATGGACAGGAACTTGACCTTTTTTCCTACACGCGCCAAACTCAGGTAAGGAATTTTGACCTCAAGGAGCGATTATGCCGTTAGATACTATTCTTATTATTGTTTTGATTCTCGTGTTAATTGGTGTTTTTCCAGCATGGCCATACAGTAGAGAATGGGGTTATCGCCCAACCGGCTTAGTGGGGATATTGTTAATCATCATTGTTTTGCTCTTGGTTTTTGGCAGAATTTAATTTTTTCTTTAGCTTAATACCAAAACATCGAACTATTTAACAGGCCCTGTGCAAGGGCTTGTTATTTTCTATTTCAGGAGCAATCTCATCATGCGTGCTATGCTCATCAATCTTTTTGCGATGATTCTCATTATTTTTGGTATCACTTCGTTAGCTTACAATGGTTTCACCTATACCTCGCGTGAAAAAGTTGCAGAAATTGGCAGTCTCGAACTTTCTGCGGATACAGAAAAAACAGTTTATCTTTCGCCCGTTGCTGGGGGAGTTGCTTTAGCTGTAGGCCTTATCCTAATAATCATCAATCGGAAAGGAAGAAAGCCCTAAGACCCACTATGTTATTAAGATTTTTGCATCCTCGTTCGTTGTATCACCATAGTATTAGTATTTTTTTACTAGTAACTTTTGCATCTATTGTACAAGCGGATGCGCCATTTATTACCGATGACCCAGATATTTCGGATGTAGGACAATTACAACTTTATTTTTATTCGACTGTACAAAGTGCAAAGCACACTAATCAAATCATTTTCCCCGCTTTAGAAATCGATTATGGTTTTGTACCCAATGTTGAACTGCATTTACAAATTCCAATTTTGACCTTTATACCACAACGCGTGACTCGTGCTGCCGGTTTGAGCGATATTGAAGCTTCATTTAAATATCAATTCATTGATGAAACAACTTATTTTCCAAGTGTTGCGATTGTACCCACTATAGAATTACCAACAGGCGATGCTAGTCGAAATTTAGGTAACGGTAGACCCTGGTACAAATTGCCTTTTTGGTTCGGAAAAGTCCTCGGCAAATGGGCAACCTATGGTGGGTGGTTTAGTTTTCAACCAGGGTACCGATATGCAAAACTATTTATTCGGTGGTTGGGTTTTACAATATAATATGAATGATCAAATTTCTTTCGGTGGGGAACTCTATGCTCAAGGAACAACAACGACCACGCGCCATCCTCCCGAACAAGACACGGGTGCTTATTCTTTAATAAATGTAGGTGGTAGTTACGCTTTTACTGACGATGTTTCCTTTTTACTTTCCCTTGGCCATTCCATGACTGGTCCAAAGCAATGGGTAGGTTATGTGGGTATTTATTATCTATTGAATACGCGGTGATCCAAATCTAGCAAGCCAACCTTATCCTGCAATCAAACACACAACATTGATTTACACTGCAAGGTGAGGTAGTTTTGTCCCTACAATGCTCCACATCGTTTCATTCTCATCAAACCATTGTTCAAAAATTGAGGCGCAATCATGCTGTTTTTTCCCCAATTTCCGTTACGGCTCAATCCCATTGCTTTGTTTGGGTTAACACTCATTCTTGGTCTCATTGGTGGCGAATTAGCAAAGCGTAGTCGGATTTTACCTGCGATTACGGGGTTTATTGCTGTTGGCTTTTTAGTAGGACCCGGTGGACTCGATATCGTTACACCTTCCTTACTTGCTTATGCGCGTCTTTTTGTCGATATTTCACTTGGTTTAGTTTTATTCGATTTAGGTCGTCATTTAGATTTTAATTGGTTGCGGCATGATCGAGGAATTTTGCCTATGGCCATTGCAGAATCATCGCTTACTTTTCTGTTTATTTTTATGGTTTTGAGTTTTTTTAACTTGCCTCCTTTGTCCTCAGCGCTTGCTGCAACCATCGCAGTTGCAACCTCTCCTGCGGAAGTGATGATGGTCGCGCACGATCTTTCTGCAGAAGGTCCGGTAACACGTCGTACGCTCATTTTAACCAGTCTCAATAATTTATTTGGTTTAACCTTATTTGCTTTCTTTCTACCTTTTACGGCACCGCATACTTCATTACTCAATATGATAGGTCACGTTATCTATAGACTGGTTGGCTCTGTAAGTTTGGGGCTCATTATGTTCGTATTGATTTTAGGCATTGCTCGATTCATTGGTAAGCGTAAAGAAAATCAATTTGTTCTTTTTGCAGGCACGGTCGTTTTTGCCATTGGTTTGACCAGCATTTTAAATGTGTCATCCATGCTTACCCTCTTTACGTTAGGCGTTGCCGCGCGTAATTTTGATTACAAACATATTCTTTCCGAAGTCGATTTTGGTTGGTTAGCCCGATTATTTTTTATTATTTTATTTGTTGTAACTGGTGTTCAATTACAATTGAAAGGATTATGGCTTGTACCCGCGGCAGTGATTGCCTTTTTAATTGCACGCGCTGTAGCTAAAACTTTTGGTATTATGTTATTTGCTAAAAAAAGCCGCCTAACGAAACAGCAAATGTTTGCATTAAGTCTTGCTTTAACGCCCATGGCAACATTAGCAATTGGGATGTCTGGTATTCTGCAAAATGTTAACCCTGAATTATCTTCACAGCTTATTGTGATCATTACTGCCGTTGCGACCATATTTAATCTTATTGGTCCTGTTGCTGCACAATGGTCATTTATTTATGCCGGCGAAGCGGCCACGGAAAAAACAGGAGGCAATAAATGAATACACTGCCGCCCTTTAAAGAAAATAAAGATCTCACGTTGGGCGTTGAACTTGAATTGCAATTGATTGACTTACAGCATTTCAATTTGGCCATGGAGGCTAAAGATTTTTTGAGGCGCGTGGGCGAGCGAAATCATACCGGCAAAATGATTCCTGAAATTACACAATCGATGATCGAATTGAATTCCTCCGTCCATGAATCGTATTCAACGCTCGTACAAGAATTACGCGAATTACGAGATATTTTAGCTGAAGAAGCATTGCAAACGCATATTGGTATTTGTGGTGGTGGCACGCATCCTTTCCAACAATGGAAAGAACAACGTATTTATCCCACCGAACGATTCGCAAGTGTTTCAGAGCAATATGGTTATCTCGCTAAACAATTCACGATCTTCGGTCAGCATATTCATATTGCCTGTCCCAATGGAGATGATGCGATGTATCTTTGCCATGCTTTTGCACGGTACATTCCTCAATTCATTGCTCTCTCTGCAGCTTCTCCTTTTCAACAAGGTGTTGATACTGCATTTGATTGCTCGCGGCTTGCGATTATTAGTGCTTTTCCTATGAGTGGGACACCGCCCTGGATCTTAACTTGGAAAGGTTTTGAAGAATATTTTTCGCGTATGGCTGAATTATCTGTCGTAAAAAGTATGAAAGATTTTTATTGGGACATTCGTCCCAAACCAGAATATGGCACTGTCGAAGTGAGAATTTGTGACACGCCGCTTACGGTAGAAAAAGCGGCTGAACTCGGTGCTTATGCGCAATTACTAGTATATTGGTTACTTGATCAACGTCCACAGCTTTCCAAAGATATTTATATAACTTATTTAATTAATCGCTATCGTGCCACGCGATATGGATTGGATGCCATTTGCATTGACCCTATTACCAGGACTCAAGCAACCCTCACTGACAATATTATCAATACTGTTGAGCACTTGGAACCTTATGCCAAGCGATTCCATGCAGAAGTTGCTTTGAAGCAAATAAAAAATGCTGCTCTAAATCACGCCAATGGTGCTGCATGGTTACGAAAAAAATATAGTGATTATCGATCCTTGAATGATGTGGTGCGCAGTCAAGTTAAGTTATGGCGTAAAGGTTAATCCGTTAGCTAAGGAAGGCTGGTAAATCGTTTGCTAACTTTGAGCAGGATCCACCATGTTCTTTTACATAATACATTGCTTTATCGGCAACGGTTAAAAGTGTTTCCGCATTAGTACCATCTCCAGGAAAGACGGCAATCCCTATGCTTGCACTAATTTTGATAATAAGGTTTTTAATTTGAATTGGCTTTGCAATTATGTCGCATAATTCTTCTGCAATTTTTTCAATTGCATCACTATTTTTTATATTTTCCAATATTACTGTAAATTCATCGCCACCTAATCTTGCAATCACTTCATTGTGAGTAAAATAATTTTTTAACTCACCAACAATTTCAATTAACAATTTATCACCAACATCATGTCCATAAACATCGTTCACCAATTTAAACCGATCTAAGTCAATGTATAGCAAAGCCCCGCGTTGCTGTGATTTACGCGCTTTTAAAATGGCCTCTTCTAATTTTCTTTGAAATAAACTGCGATTAGGAATACTAGTTAAAGCATCATGAGTTGCAGTTTCTTCTAATTTTTTGTTGGAATTTTCCAACTGGATTTTAGCTTCTGACAAATGCTGTAATAAACTATCGTTTTCAAATTGCAAGATACTAGCATCTCTAACCAATCGGTACGCCCTTAAAACCAGCACCATTGAATAAAGTAAATAAACCAGTAAAGCCATATCAAATAAATAATGAATGTAAGTGCCAAATAAAGCGATGGTGATAAGAAAAGGAAGAATGGAAGTGACAAGAAATGCGATAGCTGCAGCAGGCACGGCAGATGAAAGCGGAAGCGCCCCCGCTGTCACCCCTGCCAACATTAAAATGATTAACATTTGTTGTTCAGGTGTTGCATAGGGGAGTAAAAGTATAGCTAACAAACCCCAGCTCATACCACCGAACAAACTACCCACAATATATAAATTACGCCAGAGATTAATATGCGTTGATAAATTTCTGTGCTCAAATGCATAGACTACGCTGATCCGTAAAAAAGTAATAAGCGCATAAAAACTAAACCAAGCATACAGTGAAAAATTATATTTAAAGGTGGGAATAAGTCCCAAAAAAACAATAGCTGCACAAAAGAACGAAGCCACCATCGCTAAATTTGTTTGTTTATAAACATGATTAATTAAATGAGCACAAGTTTTACTAGCGATTTCGGGCGTTGTTTGATTTGTAGCTTGATGATTTAATGGCATCATAATAATCCATTAATAATTATCCCTTTCTTTATTTTAACATTTCTCTTCCCTTCTTAGGAAAAAAACTCCCCTTAAATCTTTTTAAATATAAACAAAACCTTAACCCCAAAAAAAAAGGATATTTTTTTTCAGTGGTATAATTATTTTAACCGTTCTTTCCTTTATTAAGATAGGCCTCGCAATAGGGGAGCGTCATATGAAAGGGAAATTATTATTATTATTCAGTCTGTTCACTTTATTTATGGGTACACAAGCTTTTGCTGGGTGCGGGGATTGCATTGGTTGTCAACCAGTATGTTGTCCTTATGGTACTGAATGCGAGTGTACTGATCGCGGCTGGCGAACTAACACCTGCATCTCGCCCTGTGAATATTGTGAAGCATTTGGAAATGTTGGCGGTAGATAAAGGCTGGGACTGTTTGATTTAGGTTGACCCATCGTCTCAGCTTTAGTAAATTCTGCATTGCATGTCATGTTCCTATCTCACAATCAGTGGTTATAAATTTTTAGCGCTTTCAGCGCTCGATGAATTGCGCCAAAAACTTTTATCCGAATGTACTTCCTTGTCGCTCTTAGGCACCATTTTATTAAGTCATGAAGGCATTAATATTAATTTGATGGGGAGCGAAAATGATTTAGTTTCGTTCAAATTATTTTTAAAGCGCGATACACAATTTACGTCTATAAATTTTCGTGAAAGTTATACCGAAATATCACCTTTTAAAAAATTAAAAATTAAAATAAAAAAAGAAATAATTACTTTTAAAAATAATCAAGTTTGTCCCACACAAGGATTAGCGCCGTATATTCATCCTTGTGAATTAAAAAATTGGTTAGATATGGAAAAAGATTTTCTTTTATTAGACACTCGTAATCAATACGAAGTTGAAATTGGCACTTTCCAAAAAGCAGTGCATATTAATAATCTTCTTCATTTTAGCCAGCTTACCGCTCATTTGGATCATCTTGATAAAACAAAACCGGTCGTTACCTTTTGTACTGGTGGCATTCGGTGTGAAAAAGCTGCACTCCATTTACAAGATGCAGGATTTACTGAAGTGTATCAACTTGAAGGTGGCATTTTAAATTATTTTACGGAAGTGGGAGGCGAGCATTATCAAGGCGACTGTTTTGTTTTTGATAATCGTACGGCGGTTAATCCAAAACTTGAAGCCGTTAACAACGCACAAAATCTTTTAGCAGAAGATCATCCTACTCCAAAACTCTCTTAACGGCTTGCTTCCATCCTGCATATAAATTTTCACTTTCAAAAGCTGGCATTTGAGGTTCAAATCTTTTTTCTAAACGCCAAAGTGAAGCTAATTCCTCAAGCGTCTGATATAAACCGATTTGTAATCCTGCGAGCATGGCAGCACCAAGCGCTGTCGTTTCTGTACACTGGGGACGCTCCACAGGTACATTAAGTAAGTCGGCTATAAATTGTAATAACCAATCATTCATTACCATCCCGCCGTCAACACGCAAGGTTGTCAGTGGTTTTTGCGTATCATTATTCATAGCTTCCAATAAATCGCGCGTTTGATAGGCTACACTCTCAAGACCTGCACGCACGATTTCTGCAATACCCGCATTAAAAGTTAAACCAACAATCGCGCCTCGCGCGCGCGAATCCCAATAGGGTGCGGAAAGACCGGTAAAAGCCGGAACGAGATAAACTTGATTCGTGTTAGTCACTGAGCGCGCTAATTTCTCAGAGTCAGCCGACGTGCCAATAAAATGAAGTTGATCACGCAGCCACTTGATGGTTGATCCCGCAGAAAAAATACTTCCCTCTAAACAATAAGTAAGCTCTCCCTTGATCCGATAAGCAACAGTTGTTAACAATTGATTACGCGATTGTATAAGGTGCTCACCCGTATTGAGTAAAACAAAACA